>NZ_HF986188.1:0-3913 GCF_000431435.1 Veillonella sp. CAG:933 | reverse complement strand
AAACCGACAGCCAAGGAAATACGAGCGCCATACACAACGCGCACATATAAATCACGGCCCAGCGTATCGGTACCGAACCAATGCGCCGCTGACGGTGCCTGATTGGCTTCCGCCAGATTCTGATCCGCATAGGTATACGGCGATAACCACGGCCCTACGATAGCCAGTAACAACATGCATATAATAATGAACAGCCCAAAGAGAGCCAATTTATTTTCTTTTAAGCGATGCCACGCATTGGGACGCGGACGATACACCACTTCGGCGGTCACATCGGCCGTCGTGCCATGAGCACGCAACGGCAAGAAATCGTCGGTCAGCTTCATGACTCATCCTCCTCTTCCATAGTAACGCGCGGATCTACGAATGGATACAATAAATCCACCAACAGGTTAAAACCTACTACGAGAGCACTGTAGAAAATGGTAACCCCTAAAATAACCGTATAGTCGCGATTATAGATGGATGTTACGAAATACTTCCCAAGCCCCGGAATGGCGAAAATTGTTTCTACGATAAAACTACCCGTAAGCAGCGCCGCCGCCAGCGGCCCCAAATAAGTCAAAACAGGTAAGATAGCATTTCCTATGGCATGTTTCATAATAACATCCCAATTGGCTAAGCCTTTGGCCCGTGCCGTTTTAATGTACTCCTGCTGCATGACGTCGAGCATGGTGGAGCGGGTAAGTCGGGCAATAAACGCCATCGGCTGTGCCCCCAAGGTCAAAATCGGCAACACCATATAGGCCGGTCCCTTCCACAGCGCCACCGGAAAAATCGGCCACACAAAGCCCAACCAATATACCAGAAGTGCCCCGATGATAAAGGTAGGCACGGAAATTCCCAAGGTAGATCCGAAGGTTATGATATAGTCCAGCCATGTGTTCGGCTTCAACGCACTGCCGATACCGGCCGCCACGCCGCCAATTACGGCAAACACCAAGGCGCCAAGGCCCAGCTGTGCCGACACGGGGAACGACTCGCCAATAATATCATTGACGGAACGGCCCAAGTACTTATAGGACGGTCCCAAATCAAACTGCACCACATGCTTCATATAATCTGTGTACTGAACCCAAACCGGATCATTCAAATGATAGGTTGCTTCAATGGTCGCCTTAATCTGAGGCGGCAATTTCTTTTCTTCCGTAAACGGTCCGCCCGGGATGGCATGCATGAGCATAAAGGTAATCGTAATTATGGCCCACATAACAACCACGGCTCCGATGAGACGTTTAAATAAATAGGTACCCACCAATCATCACACTCCTTAGTTGATAATTTTTATATATATATTATACACGAGTCGTGGTCATTTGCGATGCAGTAATTCTCAATTTAGTACATGTGTTCTGTATACATCTTTCCATCTGTCCTATCAAAAATATAAATTCTGTATATTTACATATGACACATATTTTTTTAAAATGTTATTCATACAAACGAAATCAAACGTGCTTGCCCTTTGGTAAGCCTATTTTTAGAAAAGAGGTATGTTTATGAATCCAGTTCCGGTAGTCCTTTCCATTCAAGATATGAGCTCCATTGGTCGTTGTTCCCTTACGGTAGCCATGCCGCTCCTCAGCGCCTTCGGCTCCCAAGCGGTACCGTTCCCAACGGCTTTACTGTGCAACCACTTGGAATACCCAAACTATGAAATGGTCGACTTCTCCGAACATCTTCGTCCGTTCATGGATTGCTGGGAAAAAAACGGCATCACCTTTGATGCCATTCAGAGCGGTTTCCTCGCTTCCCCGGAACAAATCCACATCGTAATCGAAGCGATTGAACGCTTTGGCCAAGATAAACCAATCATCGTCGATCCGGCCATGGCGGATGACGGCAAATTATACTCCGTTTATAACGACACGATGGTACAGGAAATGCGCAAACTCATTGCTCATGCGGATATTATTAAACCAAATTACACGGAAGCAAGCTTCCTCTTGGGTCATAAATATGAACCGGAAACAGTGGATGAAGCTAAAATTCGTCAGCTTTGTAAAGAACTTCACGAATTAGGTCCCCGTCATGTCATCATGTCCGGTGTACCTCATCAGACAGAAGCCATCGTAGCTGTTTACGACGGCGAAACCGATGAATTACAATTGGTAAGCACCAGCCTTGTACCGGTAAAAGCTCACGGCACGGGCGACATTTTCACCGCTGTCTTAACCGGCGCTTTGATGCAGGGCTACGACACCTTAAAGAGTGCCGAAATCGCCGCCAACTTTACCACCGATGCCGTAAAATATACGCACGAAACCATCGGCTCCATGCGTGACGGCTTGTTGTTTGAACGCCTCTTGGGACGTTTGACCGCGTTAATTAAATAAATTTGAAATAAAAAATAGACAGTCACTAAAGGGACTGTCTTGGGAGGTCTTTGTTGTGAATTTAACAGTTCGAGATATTATTTATATCGGTATGCTATCCGCCATCTGTGCCTTAGCTACCACGTTTCTTATTCCATTACCCGGTGGCGGCATGGTTCACCTCGGTTCCGCTGCGCTGTTTACTATTTCAGCCCTCTTTGGCGGACTCTACGGCGGACTTGCCGGTGCCATCGGCTCAGGTCTATTCGACTTAGTCATGGGCCATTCAGCGTATACCCTGTTCTCCATCGTAATCAAGGGTATTTCCGGCCTCGTTGTAGGCTACATGATTGTCGGTTTTCGTCCTAATCCGTTAAAAGCTCGGGAAGCAACCTTTGCCCGTCTTTTGAGCGCCATGCTGGTCGGTGCCGTTTGGACAGCCCTTGGCTATTTGGTAGCTTGGGCATACGTATTGGACAGCTTTATGGTAGCCGTAGGTAATTTACCGGCTTCCTTCTTAACCAGCGGTATCGGTATCGTAGTGGCCCTCTTCCTTGTAAAAGGCCTTCGTAACATAATTCGCTAGTATGGCATACATCATTCTTATAAAAAATTAATGTTAAATTATTAACACGATGTCCTCAGAGGTAATGTCCTACACACCATTACCTCTTGGATATACATCTCATTAATCCTTTCTCTCTAAAAGGCGCAGCAGTTTCTCCCTGTTGCGTCTTTTTATGTATCCCCTTTTAACTTAATTTTAATCGTTTCCCCTTACTATTTACGGTGAAGAACTTTTCCCATTCTTTACATATTTTTTAACTTATTATTATGCAATTTGTTAAAAAAACGCCCTATATGGCGTCAAATATTTAAATATGATATAATAATGAAGTTCTATTACTAGTAAAGGAAGATTTTATGGATATTCTATTTAACATAGGCCAGGCGTTTGTAATGGGGCTTATCGCCTTTACCATTACCCGTTGGGGTTATGTCAAGCAAATAAAAATATTATATCTGCAAGGGCGCTTGAACCGATTACAATTCTTAATCGGCCTCATCGGCATGACCATCGTAGTCGGACTGTTCAACACCATGATTGCCACAATGATGGATAGTGTAGTTATCCTCATTGCCTATTGGGGTGTCCGTATATTAAGTTTTTCGGGCCACTCGGTCCTCTTGTCCTTCTATTTCGTACTCTATGCAAGGCGCTTCCAAGACTTTTCATTCCACGGCGTTATAGGTATTTTATGGTGTATATTCATCGCTTTTACCTACCCGTACTTGCCGATTAAATCTACCAGTGCCGCCTTCGCAGTACTCATTTGGATTGTAAACTTAATCCTACTCGTCATCCCCGGTTCGTCAAAACCGAACAAATACGGCTTACCGGCTATCTGGCCGCAGAAACGAGTAGCCCGCCCGCAACGAACGAGAGTGGCAAGTCCACTGAATCACGAGCAGCAACGATAAACAACAAACCCTATAATTTACTTTAGACACTAAAGAGTATTCTATTTACAGGTACTTTTAGTGTCTATTTTTTATATAGTAATCTCAGGCTTATAGGACAAAAAGTGTGTGTGGCT
>NZ_HF986187.1:0-685 GCF_000431435.1 Veillonella sp. CAG:933 | reverse complement strand
CTAAGGATCTTAGCTTATCTGATGGTAGCGTAACCTTTGCAGAAATTGCAAAAGATGCAGACGGTAACGTACTTGTTAAAGGTGAAGACGGCAACTGGTACAGCGATTTAACCGACGCGGTTTATGATGCAGATTCGCAGACTTACACCAAGGATGGTGAAGCTTTAACGGCTGTCGAAAGTCCGGTTGTGGGAGCGGTGAAGTTAAGCTCGACCGGTCTCGACAATGGCAATCAGCGGATCGTTAATGTAGCAGCCGGTATTAATGGAATGGATGCTGTCAATGTTGATCAACTCGATGCAGCTATTTCTAAAGTATCTTCAGACGTTGGCGGTGCTCATACCGAACTCACTCTCGACGGTAAATCTGCCAAAGCCGGTGCTGATGGTAAATTAGGCGAATACATTGGTGAAAACAATCTGACCATGGCTGTTAAAGACGTTAACGGTCAGAAGGTTTATGACCTCAAATTGAAGAATGAAGTTGTCATCGGTCAACCTGGTAAGGACGGCAAAGATGGTACACCTGGTAGCATCGGTTTAGTTGGTCCTCAAGGTCCTGCCGGTGAAGATGGTCAACCTGGCAAAAATTCTTATGGCGAAATCTCCGTGAAGAACGGCGTTGATGGTGTCGATGGTAAGCACGGCAAAGATGGTATCACTCGTATCGTTTATGAAGATGAAAA
>NZ_HF986186.1:0-6607 GCF_000431435.1 Veillonella sp. CAG:933 | reverse complement strand
TAGAGTCCATAGTGATATCGATACCTCGTGTATAAGATTTGGTTTAGCGACATTAATCATAACACAAATCGGTATTCACTATAGTTTTTTTATATGTTCAATTTCAGTTTACAATTAACCTTTATATATTTTTCTTCATATATTTAAATGCTATATCGGCTATATCATCAGAGCTTAATGAATCCAGTACCGTTACTGCACCATAATGATTTAAATAAGAATCACAACATTTACGAAATACAGCAGTATTAACTTCATGGGTTTCAGTCTGAATCTCTTTTAATGCCAATAAAAGTCCTTTAACTATTATTTTATTCATACTCATAGACTGATCAAATAAATCTTTCTGAATTTGCTGTGCAGATAACAATACTTCAGTCAAATGATAAGGGTTGCTGCTCTGCTTCGCTTCATCATAAGTTAAATATCCAGACCACCATAGCCTTGAAATTGCGTTGTAGTAGCAAAGTGATGCCCGTGATTCTGTAGCAAAAAAGCGTAAAATCACATTTACTTCTCCATCACTTTTTTTCCATCTTTTTAATATATCGTCCTTAAACTTTAAGTGACATAATGCAGTCCACAACATAGGGTCAGAGGCTTGTAAAGGAGTAAGCCTATCCTTCCATGCATCAAATAATGTTCGAATATTTACGAAATCATCACGATTTTTACTATTATTATCATCTCCGGAATATACTAAAGAAATATCGGGAACAACAACAGATGATTCTCTATAGTATTCATCTATTCCAACTGATGAAAAATAATCATTAATCCAAAAGTCTTCTTGATAATACTTCTCTTCAACATTTTTTAAATCTGTTTTAAGCTGTTTGTATGCTTCTTTTGTAAAGTATACTAGATTCATAGTGTCGGATCCTCTTCCCTAATATTAGCCCATTCTTCCATTTTATTCATTAATTCCATAAGAGAATCACTGATAACATCGCCCAGAAGGATATTTGCAATTTCAGCATCAGACTTTTCTGTATCATCTAAATCCTCAATATTATTTTTTTTAAGTGCCACATATATCGAATTAGCCCACATCGTTCCCTCGTATTGATCTGAATCATCTAAGCGAAGTCGGCCTATTGCCTCTGTAATAGCGGGTAAAATAATAACAGCTTGTATAAACCGTTCAGCATTATTTTTTAAATATTTTTTTGTCCGCATTTTGGAGTATATTTTATAGTCTTCTTCAGGCAAAGAGATTACAATATAATCATTAAGCTCTGGATTTACTTCATTTGAAGTCGATAATTGAACCTTGGCACTCGAAATGTTACTATCTTTTCTTACTAAAACAACACCGGCAATATCTTTTTCTATATGTGTATTTAGTTTCATTTTGAAACCTGCTTCATTGGCAAGTACATATCCTTTTTTTAGATTAAAATGACAGCCTCTGAAATATTCTGGATTAAATTCAGGCAAACTAAATTCATTTATGTCTCTAGCGGCAACAATAGATGCTTCAAACTCTACAAGATCAACAATCTTGCTCTTTTCAATCTTAATCGTTACTGGTTTAGCAATATCAAGCTCAAACATTTTTCTAAAAGATGTCCTTTGACAAATTAGACAGAGTATAACTTTTGCGTCGCCATCCAGGATTAATTTTTCTAATCCCGAACAATTCAATTTACACTCTATTGAAAGAACTATATCTGCATCTTCATCATTATTTGAAAAAACATTAACCGAAAACGTGCTATCTATATAATCACTGGAATACTCATTTAATACCGGATGCGGATATTCAATAGCTTTACTTCTCATCTGAAGCAACCTCCATTGTAAATACAGGTAAAACTGCCATTATTTCAGAATTTTCAAATTCAATATATAAGTCATTATTACCAGATTCTATACTTACCGGTCCAGCTTTTGCTCCATTCACTGCCATTAACGGCTTTCCTACAACCTTTATATTTTTAATATTGATAATATCCCGCTTATTATCATCACGACCGGCATAAAATTGAATATAGACTTTTTCATATTTTTTCTCAGATTTTATATGCATACGATATTTATTTTGAGTTAAATAAAATGTTCTATGATCAGAAAAATTAATAGCAACAATTTTAACTTTCCCCACACCTTTGCTAACTCCTTTGACATCTGATTCACTTGGTTTAACAACCTGATTTTTTTTCTTCCTTCTTCTACGCTTACGTTTAGTCTCTCCTGTTCTTATACCTTCTTGACCGGTTTGATCACCTTGACTTGTGCCAGCACTTTCATATTGATTATTACTGTATACTCTTCCGTCATTTGAAACTATTTCGCTAATCTTAATATCTTTACGTAATTCATCTCGTCCCGATTCAGATACAAACTCAAGATTACCCGGAAGATAATTCCCAATACCTGCATCCATTTGTTCAGTAGAAACATCTGAATCATCAACCTCATCCAGTGCTTTTTGAACCGCTTGATTAATCTTCCTGATATACCTTTGAGCTCGCCCTTTCACAGTTTTATTATTTACAATATTTGCTGCTTTCCACTCATTATGCTGCGGTGGTTCAGATTCCCGCAAAGTCTTACTGAGTTTCATCTCTCCAACATCGTTTGCAATAACAACTACTGAATAACGTGGCAAACCTTCTTGTTTTGTATTAATTAACATTCCTGTAGACCTAAATCTTGATAATGCTGTCTTATACTGATCGCCATATAAGACATATATACTCAAATCATTATCTTCCGCTATTCTTACCGAAAACATTTTCCCCTTGGTTACTGTTTCGTAAATCTGCCTTGTCCACTTTAATATTTCATTATCTTTAAATTCTTCGAATAACAGCCCTTCCAAAGTCTTTTTTGATATCGAATACTTTTGTGTCGGCGATTCAACTTCAACTTCCAGCGTTCCATTTTTTATTGCCAATATAAAATTTCTTAATATGGCAATCGTAATATCATCTTGCCAATTATTATATTCTTCAAGTTTAAATCCAAAAATAGCTACGTCCGTTCCAACTTCAGTTCTTTTAAACTCATCCACTAAAGCAAGGTTACAGCTATCCTCTGGATAAATTGGTCTTCCGGTATAATCATCTATAAGATAAAGATACTTGCCTGTTGGAAGTGTTTTATGCATCTGACCTTGACGTTCCCTTTGTGTCGTTACGAGATGAGTAACACCTTGAAATCCGCGCCCACCATCTTTAGCCAACGTATTATAAAAAACCGTACTAAGCCCCGAATAAGCAAAAGGTGCATTTTTACCTATACCAAAAGAGCCTGCACTTGTTTGATTTTCTTTTTTTGAGATGCCTTCCGTATTAACCAATAAATCCCAATAAGAAATCTTTGTCTCGTCTTTAGGAAATGCCGTGCCATTTAAGCCGATCGTATTATAATCACTTACCATAAGTACTGGAATCATTTCCTTATTTAGAGCGTCTGAAACTCTCCCCAAAAATTCCATTATCGAATCAGTTTTAAGCGAGCTGTTTTCCCAAAAATTATATGCACCTTTCAAGGATTCTTCAAACTCTTCAAACATAGTGTATTTATCTTTTTGTAAGTGAAATAATTTAAAACGTACTTTTACCGGTTCATCTTCACTGATTGTTAAATCACGTGCATCAATTGAGTTTTGACAGACTTCACGGGCAAGGCTTTCCATTCTCCCCGAACCATTAAAAATAGTAATACCTGCATCATTGCTTCCGTTATAACTACCTGTCCCCAATAGAGGAAAATCCCAGCATATCTTACCCATAACATCCCCCTACTTTAATGTAAAACGTTCTTCCTTACCATCAATCCCAAGAAATCGATTTTTTGTATTTTTTACTTCTTTGTCTATTGTGGAAAATATCTTTCTTATATCATCATCAGTATACTCATAATTTGCCTTACTGGAACAATTTCCCAACAATCTTAACATTTCTATAATTTTATTGGTACGAGCTTCTGCCAATCTTACAAATTTCTCTCTTTTTGTTTCTTTAGCCATAATATTTCCTCCCTACATCATCATTTGAGTTGCTATGTACTTTTGTACTTTTATTATATATACTTTTAGAAAATAGATCAATATTATTTTCTAAATATTATTAAATTATATTTCGTATTATCTAAAAATATATTACTCGAATATGTTTAAAATAAATTAACTTGGGGTAGAAATATATATAAAATATTATCTCCGTAAAAATAAGGGTCTGTAACGCAATTGAGTTCTTAACTTTAATTTCAATTACAAAGCCTCTTTTATTATAAACAAATATATATCTTTTCCCTTAAATATTTTGCACGGGGTTATATCATTTTTTCTATAAACGCCGTAAATACAAGCCTTCCTAAAAAATCATCTCATTATATCGTGAGGAAATTTGATGCCATAAGCAAAGAATGATACAATATATCATGGAAGAAATTAATATAGGAGGAATATATAATGTCAATTTCTTATAATAGACTATGGAGTCTATTAGATGATAGAGGAATAAATAAAACAGAACTAAAAGAAAAAGCCGGAATTAGCTTTAATATCCTAGCAAAATTAGGGAAAAATAACCCCGTTGCATTAGATAGTTTGGAAAAAATTTGTACCGCACTATATTGTAATATAGAGGATATAATGGAAGTTTCAACTAGTTCAAAAAAACCTACAACAATTGAGTTGTTTGCCGGTGCAGGTGGATTAGCATTAGGCTTAGAGCAAGCTGGATTTAATACAATCGGTCTTATTGAAATAGATAAAGATGCGTCTGCTACCTTAAAAAAAAATAGGGAAAACTGGAATGTTATTAACGAAGATATTACTAAAATATCATCGTTAAATTTAGAAGAGTTATTTAACATAAAAAAAGGCGAATTGGATTTGCTTTCAGGCGGTGCACCATGTCAATCCTTCTCTTATGCGGGAAAACGACTTGGTCTAGAAGATACACGTGGTACTTTATTTTATCATTACGCCGTCTTTTTAAAAAAATTACAACCAAAGTTGTTTTTGTTTGAAAACGTTAAGGGATTATTAAATCACGACAAGGGAAAAACCTTTGAAGTAATAAAAGAAGTGTTTGCGGAAACAGGGTATTCAATTCAAACAAAAGTTTTAAATGCATGGAATCATGGAGTCGCACAAAAACGAGAACGGTTGATAACAATCGGGATTCGCAATGACTTAATTGATTCTTTAAAGTTTGATTTTCCCAAAGAGCATGATTATAAGCCAGTTCTTCGCGACATTTTATTAGATTGTCCGGAAGGCCCGGGAACCCAATACGGAGAAGAGAAAAAAAATGTTTTCAAACTTGTACCTCCCGGTGGCTATTGGCGAGATATTGATCCTGAAATTGCAAAAAAATATATGAAAAGCTGTTGGAATATGGGTGGTGGCCGAACAGGTATTTTAAGGAGATTAAGTCTTGATGAGCCATCATTAACAGTGCTTACATCTCCTTCGCAAAAACAAACAGAACGTTGTCACCCACTAGAAGTAAGACCATTTACAGTTCGCGAAAATGCTCGCTGTCAGTCATTCCCTGATAATTGGGAATTCTGCGGAACAGTTTCCTCTCAGTATAAACAAGTAGGAAATGCGGTACCTGTAAAATTAGCATATGATATTGGTAATGAACTAATAAAAACACTTTTAAAGGAGAAATAATGCAGATGAGTTGGGATTTAGACTTTATATCAGAAAAAGACTTTCGTGAACATGTAAAAAGTACAATAGAAAAATATAAAGAAAAAATGCGAGACTATAATTTAATCGAGTTCAATAGAAATATTGTAGATCCTATTAAATTATTATTTGACAAAAGTGTATATCACAAGACATGGGAAGAAATAATTTCCAGTGAAATATTCCGCCAAAGAGACAAATCCAGCAATAATGATATTGGTTATTTTCATCAAAATATTTTTAAATACTTCAAAGGTTGTCAAGTTCCTAATGCCGGTTGGGATGTCATATTCAAAAAACCCGACGGGATTCAAGTATATGCCGACGGCGGTAAAGTACAGACAATTTATGTTGAGATGAAAAATAAGCACAATACCATGAATTCATCCTCATCGGCTAAGACATATATAAAAATGCAAAATCAAATTCTCAATGATGATAATTGTGCTTGTTTTCTTGTAGAAGTAATCGCAAAAGAATCCCAAAACACAATATGGAGAACTAAAGTAGACAACCAAAACGTAAGCCATCGCTTAATTCGTCGTGTCAGTATGGATCAATTTTATTCTATCGTTACCGGTGATAAATATGCATTTTATAAAATGTGTAAAGTTTTACCCCATATTATCAACGATATCATTAAAGAAGATAATCAAATAAAAGAGCAGAATGATACGGTTATAGATGACCTTAAGACTCAATGGAACAGCGTCTACAGTGATCTAGATTATGAATTAGCTATGACTCTATCCATGTATATGTTGGGTTTTTCCAGTTACTTAGGATTCGATCGCCCAATAAATTTTATCAGAAGATAATACTTATAAGTAATTTATTCCTAAGATCATCAAAGGTCGTAAATTTAAAATTACATTCACTTTGCTTAGGTTATTAAACTTAAAGTAGCACTAATTTTTATCCAAAAGAGGCACCAATCAATATTGATTGGTG
>NZ_HF986185.1:0-880 GCF_000431435.1 Veillonella sp. CAG:933 | reverse complement strand
CCTGTGCCTGCTGCCGCCAGCATTTGCTCGGAGTATTCTACTTTAATCACGTTCCCGGATATCGTACAAGGATTTAATGTCTTTTTCCCATCCGGCTTATAATATTTGATCTTTGCCGTTGTTCCGCTTGGTATTTCAAATTCTGTTTTGTTCTCCAGCAGCGTAACCTCTACAATGCGGCTTCCCTTTTCTCCCTGCTTGACTACCACATATTCAAAAGGCGGGTTTCCATCAAGCTCTATCTGTATTCTCTGTGTGTTCTGTAATGCCATTCTGTCATTCTCCTTTACTCATTGCATGAATAATATCTTTATTTGCGCACGCCCGAATATCTGATAATGCAGCTGTTACAATTAAATCCATGAGATATGCGGGCAGCCCATAAGCATTTTGTATTTCCAAAATCGCTATTGTTACATCTCCGTGCGCACGGCTTAAGGTTACGCCTATCGGTTCTTTTTCTGCTTCTGTTGTCTGCTCTTCTTTGTTTGTGTTCTCTTCCATCATTCCTGCTCTCCTTTTTCGTTCATCTGTGCCGCTGCATAGGCAGCCATCACTTGTGCCAGCGATACGCTCTCTGTTTTTGTCTCATTGTCTGGCTCTGTCTTTGGTTCTTCTCCTTTTTTAGTTACCAAAATCCGTTCTACTTCCTGCTCGTCCATTTTTTACTCCTTTATATATTTGTTGATGAGTCTGGTACGCTTGTAATCATTCCGTTTCTAACTGTAAAAGTTGAATATGTCCAGCTTATCGTTCCGTCTCCGTTTGATGTAATTGACGTAATAATAGGCACTCTTTTGTTATTTGCTACTGTGTACCCATTTGCCCTGCTGTCTCTTAAATCTGCCCCATCTATATCCCATCCGTTCGCATAAAAATT
>NZ_HF986184.1:0-5717 GCF_000431435.1 Veillonella sp. CAG:933 | reverse complement strand
TTCTACACACACTTTTTGTCCTATAACTCTAGTTTTTCTATGCCTAACCACTGAGGTGTGCGTGATTAAGGCGTTTCATTACTCATAATACTTTCGTCCGGTTTTAACGGGAACGGAACATTGCCCGGATTACTGTTGAAATCTTTCAGTGATGGTTTAGTGGGCTCTGCTTGCGGAACCGTTATTTCCGGATGAATCCATTCCAACTGCATGAGGCGCCACTGGAGATTATCGATTTTCTTGCGTAATATCCATATATCTTTTTCCGTTTCTTTTAATCGGGCTGCATGGGCGTTACTGATATGTTCCAGATTAGTGATCCGATAGTCGAAACTGTCCGAATCACTCATATTGTGTTGACCGTAAACCTGGGTGGCCAACTCATCGATTTGAGCCTGTTGGTAGGCTATATAACCGGCCATGGCGATAATAATAAGGCAGAGCCAAAAGCCGGTCTTTTTTACCGTTTGCAACAAATAGTTGCCTATATTTTTAATTCTTTGATGGCGAGGGCGTTCCTCACTCATAGCGCTTATTTCCCTTCAGTTGCAATAGAACCGCTTGGCAACGGCAATTTAGCCGTTACGAAGTCAAGCCACAAGCGGGACGCATGAGATAAATAATGACCTTTTTTCCAGATTACATATAAAGTATGAGTAATTTCAGGACGAACCAACGGACGAACCACTACGCTGGTACCAACTTTAGTGTTTTCACCTTTAGTAGGGCAGAGGCGGCTAGGCAATAAAGCGATGGCCAAATGAGCCCCTACAGTCTGCAGCATGAGGTCGCGCTGGCTGGTTTCAAAGACGATGTGCGGTTGGAAGCCGGCATGTTTACAAGATTTAACAACTTCATCATGAAGATTGAAATCGTCTTTGTGGAGTACGAAGGATTCTTCGGATAACATATCAAGGGAGATTTCTTTTTCTTTAGCGAGCGGGTTATCGCGTGGTAAGATTACACACAACGGATCGCTGGTGAGGTAGAAAGATTCAAATTCTTTAGGATTTGGTTTGGTACAAATAATACCGATGTCGATAAGACCTTCTTGTACGCTAAGTTCGATTTTCTTGGAACCGTGTTCATATAATTCCAATTCAATCTGCGGATAAGCACGTTTAAATTCGCCCAAGAGCTGTGCAAAAATCGGTGCATCCGTAATCGGTGGTAAACCGATGAGAATAGAGCCTTGTTCCAAACGAAATTCGTTCTCAAAATCTACTTTTAAATGCTCAAACATAAATACAACCCGTTTGGCATGTGTTAAGAAAATAGTGCCGCCGTCAGTTAACTCTACAGATTTGGCATTACGCATGAACAAAACGACGCCCAATTCATCTTCCAAAGCCTTGATGGTACGGCTGATGGCGGACTGGGAAATATGCAGATTGCGAGCTGCCTTACTGAAGCTTTTTTGATCGGCTACTTCTACAAAGTACTTTAAATGATGAAAATCCATAATACACCTCGACTAGTTAAATAATATATGAAAAACTCGAAGCTGCTTTTCAAGAATGCGTTATAGTCATACCTCGAACCAAATGGAGCGGTTGAGGGGGCGAAAAATATCTTATTGAAAAGCATTCGCAATATTGAGAACCTATGAAAAAATATCAACTCAACATCTCATAATTAGCAAGTCCGATACGCCTCTTTCAGTTGCTATATGCACGTTATAATTGTATAATTAAAGCATGAGGCTATATCGAATTGTTATTTTAGGAATGAAATAGGTTCTCCAAATGCAAAAGAGTTTTAATAACTATTATATTATTACATTTTTGCAAGATAGGCAATGCTTTTACGAAAATTACGACAAAGAATGCATTAAATTTAACGTCCTTTGTTGCTTACAATGTAGAAGTAATGCGAATTAGAAGTGATTTGCCAATATGTATGTCAAAAATTTATACGCGGTATAAAATTGAATCCTATAGTGTATTCATTATACTATAGGGTCTTATCGTGCGTTTATGCAGTAATGGACATAGATATGCGCTAGGTGCGGGGGAATTTGTTCCTGAGATAATAAGGGTAAGCAAGTGTAAAACTCATTCTTAATGCTTAAGGAGGCTTTTTTAACATGCGTAAAATGAAAACTATGGACGGCAACCAGGCTGCGGCTCACATTGCATACGGTTTTACTGAAGTAGCAGCGATTTTCCCAATCACTCCATCTTCTCCAATGCCGGAACACGTTGATGACTGGGCAGCTACAGGTCGTAAAAACATTTTCGGCCATACTGTACAGGTTGTAGAAATGCAATCTGAAGCCGGTGCTGCCGCTGCTGTACACGGTTCCTTACAAGCAGGTGCTTTAACAACTACATTTACTTCCTCTCAAGGTTTATTGTTAATGCTCCCTAACTTGTACAAAGTTGCCGGTGAATTATTACCGGGCGTATTCCATGTAGCAGCTCGTGCTCTTGCAGCACACGCATTGGCCATTTTTGGTGACCACCAGGACGTTATGGCGTCTCGTGCAGCAGGTTGTGCAATGCTTTCCGAAGCATCTGTACAGGAAGTTATGGACCTTTCCCCTGTAGCTCACTTGACAGCTATTAAAACTCGCGTACCTTTCATCAACTTCTTCGATGGTTTCCGTACTTCTCATGAAATTCAGAAAATTGAAGTTCTTGACTATGACGAATTAAAACCATTAGTAGATATGGAAGCAGTTGAAGAATTCCGCAAACGCGCTTTGAATCCTGATGCGCCTGTAACTCGCGGTACTGCTGAAAACCCTGATATTTACTTCCAGCATCGCGAAGCTTCCAACCCATTCTACCTTGAAGTTCCTAACGTAGTAGAACACTACATGGCTGAAATCAACAAAATTACCGGCCGTAACTATCAGTTGTTCAACTACCATGGTGCTCCTGATGCTACTGACGTTATCGTAGCTATGGGTTCCAGCTGCCAAGTAGTAGAAGAAACAGTTGACTACTTGAATAAACAAGGCCGCAAAGTTGGTATGGTAACAGTTCATTTGTTCCGTCCATTCGCTACCGATCGTTTCGTAGCTGCTTTGCCTAAGACAGTAGAACGCGTTGCTGTATTAGACCGCACTAAAGAACCTGGTGCTTTGGCTGAACCTTTATTCCTCGACGTACAAGCTGCTTTAGTACAGAACGACATCAATGCTAAAGTATATGGCGGTCGTTACGGTTTGAGCTCCAAAGACGTTATCCCTGCCGACATCGTGTCCGTATTCGATAACATGCTTGCTGACGCTCCTAAACGTTTCTTCACTTTGGGCATCGAAGACGATGTAACCAACTTTTCCTTGAAACGTGCTGAAGGCGTATCTGTTACTGCAGAAGGCTTAACAGGCTGCAAATTCTGGGGCTTCGGTTCTGACGGTACTGTAGGTGCCAACAAATCCGCTATCAAAATCATCGGTGACCACACTGATATGTATGCTCAAGCATACTTCGACTATGACTCCAAAAAATCCGGTGGCGTAACGATGTCTCACCTTCGTTTCGGTAAGACTCCAATCAACAAACCTTACCTCGTAACCGAACCTGAATTCATCGCTTGTCATCGTCAGTCCTATGTTCATGAATATGACCTCCTTCGCGGTATCAAAAAAGGCGGTACATTCCTCTTGAACTGTACTTGGACTCCTGAAGAATTAGAAGAAAAATTACCTGCAAAACTTCGTCGTACCATTGCTGAAAAAGAATTAAATTTCTACATCATCAATGCTGCTGAAATTGCTCGTGAAATCGGCTTAGGCGGCCGTATCAACATGATTTGTCAGTCTGCATTCTTCAAATTGACAAACATCATCCCTGTTGATAAAGCTATTGAATACCTTAAAGATTCCGTAGAAAAAACTTACGGTAAAAAAGGTCAGAACGTTGTTGACATGAACAACGCTGCTATCGACAAAGGCGTTGACGCTCTTGTTAAAATCGACGTTCCTGCATCTTGGAAAGACGCAGTTGACAACGGTGAAAAAGCAGTTAAACCTGGTTGCCAGTCTTGCCCAAGCTATGTAGAAAACATTGCTAAACCAGTAAATGCTCAAGCAGGTTATGATTTACCTGTAAGTACTTTCACCGGTTTCGAAGATGGTACTTTACCTGCCGGTACTGCTGCTTATGAAAAACGTGGTGCTGCTCTCTTCGTTCCACACTGGATCAAAGAAAACTGTATCCAATGTAACCAATGTGCGTTCGTATGTCCGCACGCAACTATCCGTCCTGTATTGGCAACAGCTGAAGAAGTAGCTGCCGGTCCTGACAACTTCGAAGCAATCCCAGCTTTAGGTGCTAAAGATCTTCAATTCCGTATTGCTGTATCTCCACTTGACTGCTTAGGTTGCTCCAACTGTGTAAATATCTGTCCTTCCCCTAAAGGCAAAGCTATTGAAATGCGTCCTATCGACGGCGAAATGGAATTTGCTGAAACTTGGGATTATGCAGTTAAATTACCTGTAAAACCAAACCCAATGAAGAAAGAAACTGTTAAAGGCAGCCAGTTCGAAACTCCACTTCTCGAGTTCTCCGGTGCTTGCGCAGGTTGTGGTGAAACTCCATATGCTCGTTTGATTACTCAATTGTTCGGTGACCGTATGGTTATTGCTAATGCTACCGGTTGTTCCTCCATCTGGGGTGCTTCCATGCCTGCATCTCCATACACTACTAACCAAGCCGGCTTTGGTCCTGCATGGGCTAACTCCTTGTTCGAAGACAACGCTGAATACGGCTATGGTATGTTAATCGGTGCTAACAAAGTTCGCGCTCAGTTGGCTGAAACTGCTCAAGTAATTGCTGAAAATGCAGCTCCAAGCTTGAAAGAAGCTATTGAAAACTGGGTAGAAGCTAAAGACCAGGGCGAAGGTTCCCGTGAACGCGTTGCTGCTTTAGTTAAAGAATTAGAAGCTGCTGAACAGACTCCTGAAGTTAAAGAAATGTTGGCTAAGAAACAATACTTAGTTAAACGTTCCCAGTGGATCTTCGGTGGTGACGGTTGGGCTTACGATATCGGTTTCGGTGGTCTTGACCATGTATTGGCATCCGGCGAAGACATCAACGTATTCGTATTCGATACCGAAGTTTACTCCAATACCGGTGGTCAGTCTTCTAAATCCACTCATACAGCTGCCGTAGCTCAGTTCGCTGCCAGCGGTAAACGTACTAAGAAGAAAGACCTTGGCATGATGGCTATGTCTTATGGTTACGTATATGTAGCACAAGTATCCATGGGTGCTGATAAGAACCAGTTGATGAAAGCTATTACCGAAGCTGAAGCATATCCAGGTCCATCCTTGATTATCGCTTACGCTCCATGTATTAACCATGGTATTAAAGGCGGTATGGGTAACGCTCAGGAAGAACAACGTCGTGCTGTTGCAGCCGGTTACTGGGATCTCTATCGTTACAACCCAGCTCTTAAAGAAGCAGGCAAAAACCCATTCAGCTTGGATTCCAAAGAACCAACTGAAAACTTCCGTGATTTCTTAATGAACGAAGTTCGTTATGCATCCTTGAAGAAAGCTGCTCCTGAAATGGCTGAAGAATTGTTCGCTAAAACTGAACGTGACGCTATTGAACGTCGTAAGAGCTATGTACGCCTTCAAAAAGGTTTTGACGAAGTACAATAATAAAAATTTAGGTTTTGACTGTTAGCCAAGCAAGCAATTGTGAGGTTACCGTCTAGCGGTAAACAGTAATTCCTGTAATACAAAACCGCAAGGGTTTCTT
>NZ_HF986183.1:0-21302 GCF_000431435.1 Veillonella sp. CAG:933 | reverse complement strand
ACTTTTTACACACACTTTTTGTCCTATAACTCGCGAAGTAAGACCGTTTATTTTTTCACTACAAAATATTCTTATAATCCCCACAAAGCCAAAAGCGGTTCATAGATAAAGTGTAAGAAACTCCAAGCGCCGAGGCCGCATACAGCACCTACCAAAGCACCGTTAATACGGATCCAGCTCAAGTCATCCTCTACTTTCGATTCGATGAAATAGATAAACTTCTCTGTGCTGAGTGAGCCCAGTACCTGTCGCACAATGACGCCCAGTAGCGCATGACTGCGCAATAACACATAACCGGCCATGTGCTGACACATGTTTTCCAATTTAGCTTCCAATTCCGGATTTTTACTGTAAACAGCCCACAACTCCTGTAACGACTGTTCCAATACATTAACCGGTGTACCTTCTTCAAAGGTATCTTCTTTATCCGACATGTGGATTACATTATGAATGTACGGACACACATAACTTTCCAAAACAGCTTCCCAATCTTGTTCGTCAATCCAGCGTTGCCACACATCGTCGATAGCTTTACCGACGGTGCTGTTATAGGCCAATTCCTGCAAAGGACCAAGCCACTGCTGCATCCACACAAGACGCTCCGTGCTGCCTGGCTGTTTCCACCGCTCCAATATCATGTAGAGCTCGCGCAACATGGCCATGGCCATATCGCGGGCATTAATAATGTCAAAGGTTTCCGAAGCACCAATAAGAATGGCGGACAGAATATTTTCCTTACGAGCCTGAATCTCACGATCAATCGTATTCGTAAGCCAGAACAAAACTTGCGGTTTATCGAGAGCTTCCTGCAGCAGCATGATGCCCTTAATAATCGTAGTTTCGTGCTTATTGGTTTTACAAACATCCGTTAAAAACTGCTGTAAAGGTCCCGTAATCGACTGGCGATGCAAGAAATAACGAAGTTTCTCAGCACCCCAAGCAGCCCACTCCCTTTCACTGCGACTATGCCACACTACATGGAGCAAACTGCGCAATGCCTTACGAATGTACTGACGGCCCTTATCACTCTTGATATAACCGTCAATATAAGGCACGAATTTCACCGACTTCAAAGCCCGCTGGCACTGGTCCAAAGTCAAAAGACGGGTTTCAATGAGGTTAACCAAACCGGAAATCATGCGCTCTTTATTGCGCGGAATGAGCGCCGTATGATACGGGAAGCCCAGCGGTTTACGGAATAAGGCAGTCACGGCAAACCAGTCCGCCACGGAACCGATAAGCGCCGATTGAACGAGCCAATATAAAGCTTCATACCAGGTAGCGGTAATGTAGAACTGCCCCACAAAAACCAGGGCGTATAAAACGGCGGAGCCAGCTAATATCCGATTAGCCCATACGCGATACGGTACACCACCAATCATAAGCTAACACCTCCTTGCACGAGTTGCGCCGCCACATAGAAGAGACCGCCCAACACAGCACCTACCAAGGAGCCGTTAATACGAATCATCTGCAAATCGTGATATAACTTACCTTTGATCAAATCGGCCAAGCGTTCCGGCGAATAGGAATTTAATTCACGCACTACCGATGTATCTACAAACGGCCGCAATTTACGAAGTAACGGAACCAGTTGATACAAAAGTAAACGTTCCAAACTCTGCATTTTGGCCTTATCCTGCAATAAACTGCGCGCATAAGATTCGGCTTCTTCTTGAGCCCGTTTGAAAATTCCCTGCCAAGCTTTAGTATCGCCGGCCATATCTACATCTTCCAAGGCATCCATAAGCCATGTATTCTTTTTGGTTTCTATGTACGCGCGCCACTCTTTATTGCGCTCCAGCTCAGATAAGAGCCAAAGCACCTTATTGTACACATACTGCCCCATGGGGGAATAAATCGATTCTTGCGAGCGTAAAAACTCCGTTGCTTTGCGCTGAATTAATTCAGCCACCCGTTCCGGTGAAAAACTGTCACTGCCGAGGGCTAACGCCAGCTCTCGCCAAAAGGAGTTTTCCGCATAACGGCTCATCATCGCTGCCACGATACCCGTAATATACGGCTGGATACCTTCAGAACCAATGAGTCGCTGCGCCATGCGATTAAGGTAGAGCCACAACGTCTCCGCCGTTTCATATTTCATCAAAAGATGACCAAAACGAATGAGGAGTGGTACCACTTCCCAGTGCTCCACGCCCTGCTTAATAGCGCCTGTCACTTCCTTGCGAAGGGGTGCTCCGTCAAAGCGATTGCCTAACTGTGAACCTACTTCTTCGATGAATTGATTTAATTGTTTACGCCCGTCATCGCTCAAAAAGTACATGAGAATGCGCTTCGGCAACTGTTCTTTTTTAATAATCGTATATACCGGCTGAACTCTGAGGAGTTCTTCCACCATCATATAACGAGCCGTTTCCACCAAGCGGGCCTTACTGCGCGGTATAAGGGCCGTTTTATACGAAATGCCTAAAGGCTTTTTAAATAATGCGGTCACCGCATACCAGTCAGCCAGGCCGCCGATCATGGCGGCACCGCTTACATGAGTCAAAAAGCCGAATAAGGGCTCTTGGCGAAACGGATAGACGCCTAAAAATATAATCATCATACAAAACAATAAGCCGGTGGCAATCGGCCAATCCGTTCGTCGTTTCATACTCAATCCTTTCGAACTATTCAATACTCTACTCACCAAACTCAATCGAATTATTCAATCCCATACTCTTCTAATTCAACGCTGTCGCCCGTATGTTTCGGACTCCAAACCGGCATATGTTCATACAAGGATTTAAAGTATAACGAAGGTTCCCAAACCGGACCGTGACGATGCATCGGTACAAATAGTTTTGGCAAACGTCCTACTGCATGTAAGAACTCAAAGGCGCCCCATTCACGGGCCGCTTCCAAGCGATCGTCTACCGGGAACATGGCAAGATCCGGCGTGATGCCGGCAATACGTTTAAATTCCTTGGCCGCAAAATCACGAGCAAAGTCGATATTTTCCGGCGTATCACCGAGCCAATGCCACCAGTTCAAATCGCCGGCATGGAAAATCGTAGCATCACCGGTATCGATTAAGAAGGACCCGCCTTCATCGGTGGAGCCGTACATGGTAACTTTAAGGTCTTCAACGTACGTCGTATCCCCTACGGCCATAACCGTAGTTCGTTCTTTAGGCATATCTTTATGTGGCACGTCGGTATGCACGATGTAACGCGTTGTAGGGCTGTTAAAATCTAAAATAGCCGGCGAATAATGATCGCCATGCCAATGGGTCACGAAGAACCACAATACTTTACCTGCCGCTTGCGCTTTTTTGACAACCTGCGCTTCATCTTTCCAATAATCAAAGATATAGCAGGTATCACCGGCATCAAGCATAAAACCGCTGTGTTCTAAATAATATAGTTTCATAGTATCACCTCTACTTAAGAGTCATAGATTATAGTAAGCAAAATATCTTAGCCAAAACAGGTCTTAAGAATCGCCTTATTGATAATATTATTACTAACAACTTTTATTATACCATAAAACACAAGCTAAAAAACTCCGTTATTGTCAGAGTTTTTCAAAAACCTACTACAATAACGGAGTTTATTATTCATTCGCTATATGAAATTCTTATTCAACACTTTCAGCTGCGGCAATAGCTACAACATCAACGATATCAGTAGCGAAGCAACCGCGGGATAAGTCATGAATAGGAGCTGCCAAACCTTGAATCAATGGTCCAAGAGCGGTAGCACCGGCAAAACGTTGTACCAATTTGTAACCGATGTTAGCTGCCTGAAGGTCAGGGAAAATCAAGATGTTAGCTTTACCGGCTACTTTGCTGCCAGGAGCTTTGCGTTCGGCAACAGATGGTTCGATAGAAGCATCAAGCTGTAATTCGCCGTCGAAGTCGAAATCTACATTGCGTTCTTTCAACATTTCAACTGCTGCAACTACTTTATCTACTTCAGGAGAGGACGCAGAACCTTTAGTGGAGAAAGATAAGAAGGATACGCGAGGGTTAGCCATATTGCCAACTTTGCGAGCTTTTTCAACGGAAGACATAGCGATGTCAGCCAATTGTTCGGAAGTTGGGTTAGGGATAACGCCGCAATCGGAGAATACGAGCATACCGTCGTCGCCATATTGTTTTTTGTCAGAGAAAACAAACATGGAGCTGGATACGGTTTTAAGACCAGGTTTAGTACCTACAACCTGTAAAGCGGCACGCAATACATTAGCCGTAGGGCTGGCAGAACCGGCTACCATGCCGTCAACTACACCGAGGTGTACCAACATAGCACCGAAGAATAAGCAATCGCCAAGCATAGTGGCTTTTGCTTTTTCAGGAGTCATACCTTTTTTAGCGCGTTTTTCTACGAAAATGTCGATCATTTCAGGTAAACGATCATAAGTTTCAGGGTTGATGATTTCAGCACCGTCAACGTTGAAGCCTTCTTTTTGAGCCAATGCTTTAACTTCTTCAGGGTTACCAACCAATACAGGGGTGGCAAAACCTTCTTTAAGAATTAATTCAGTAGCTTCTAATACACGAGCATCTTTGTATTCAGGTAATACAATTTTCTTGCCTAATGGTTTTACTTTTGCTTTTAAGTTTTGTACTAATTCCACAATATCGTCCTCCTTGACTGTGAACGGTCCCCTTCAACGGACCTTTTATACTATTTTATTATATCAAATCTGCAACAGAGATTAAAGGGGCTCATGTCATATTACTTTTTGTAAATTGATATGACTTTTAGAGATAGGTCAATTGCTAATTCTACGCTTTAATCTGCAGGGATACGTTTTATCATCTAGTTGATAAAAATCTCTCCTGTCAAACTACTTGTACTTTTTAACATAAACGCTGATATAACTTTATTTTCCTACATTTTCTCTATGATATTCCTGAAAAAATTTGTACAAAAATTTCTTAAAATTCTCATTTACAGTATACACCGACTGGGGTATAATATTCTCAAATGTTAACCATTTTATCCGCAATAGGTTTACATAAAGGTTAACAATAGGTATTAGGGGTATTATTTTTAGAAAAGGGGTTTACGTATGAAAAATTCTAACATTCGTTTCATTTGCGAAATCGCCATCTTGGCCGCCATGATTGGGATTACAGGCGCTATTAAATTACCGAATGTGATTCCCGGCATAGAATTCCAGCTATCCGCGCCACTCGCCGTTGCCATCTGCTGTGTATTCGGCTTTAAACGCTATATCATTGCCGGTTGCTTAGCCAGTGCCATTTCCCTCATGTTGGGCACCCACAACTTATTAAATGTAGCGATTCAGATGCAATTCCGCGTTATTGCCGGGGCCGTTCTCTATTTAGGTCACCGAGCCGTCTGGTCCCAGGTAATTGCCGGTCCGATTGCTTCTATCATTGCCCGCCTCACCTTGGGTCTCTTCTTCGGTAAATTAGCTATGGCAATGATTCTTATGGCCGTACCGGGCTATATTTTTACCGCCATCTTCTCCCCACTCTTAGTCAAAGTGTTGTCCCGCGTTCGTCGCTCTGTTCCGGCACTCTCCGGAGGTGATAAGGCCAATGCTTTATAGTATTCGTATGCGTTCGGCTAAAGGCGGTGCCCATGAAAACGGCGGCCACCATATTTCCGGGGCCNNNGGCGGCCACCATATTTCCGGGGCCGAACGAATTTTAAGTAAAGAAGAGTTAGCGCAAACAGCCTCTGAACTCGTAACCAGAGCGTTAACTCACAGCAAAGGCTGTGCCGACTTTATCCGCATCACCATCGATGCCATCGAAGATGACGACATCGTATATAAACCGGCTTTAGACGTTGCCATCACCAAAGCCGACTCCGTAGCGGAAGGTCTCGAAGCTGCGTACCGTCTCCTCGAAACCTCCGGCATTAATCGCGAAGCCATTCAAAAAGCCCTCTTTACCCTTCGCAGTCAACCGGAAAACATGCGCGGTGCTTTAATCTGCAACGCCGAAACCGGTGAACGGATGGACGATTTGGGCCTGCGCGGCGTGCGTGTCAGCCGCATGGCCTTTGCCGATCCGGCCGACGCTATCCCTCACTTTGAAAAACAAGGTCATACCGGTGTTCACTTCGAAGAAGCGTTGGTACTGGCCTCCAAAGTATTAGGTTACCCGGATATTCTCGGCGAATTTTGCGTCTCCGACGACCCGGACTACGCCGTAGGTTATGTAAGTTACGGCCACACCTATCACCGCTTAACGCCGGTCAAAGAGCTGGGCGATCAACGAGGCGGTCGCATCTTTTTTGTAAAACCTGACACTGACCTCGACTCCTTGCGCCATTACTTGGAAGAAACTACCGTTTTGGTAACAATTGAAACGATTTAGCAAATTTTGTTATAATAAAGGTAGGAAATTTCAGAGAGATTATTATAATTAAAAACGTTTTTTATCGTAGATTATTAATTATAAGCGGGGAGTTACTATGTTTAGAAAAGCCATCTGGGAACAAATGAATCAAGAGCTGGAAGTGCTCAAAGAAGAACATCGTTTTCGTCAATGTGTCGCCTATACGCCTATCGATAGTACGCATATCGAGTTGGACTGCAAAAAGTATTTAATGATGGCCTCAAACAATTATTTGGGCTTTACCCATAATGCGGATGTCATGGCGGCTGCCCAAAAAGCCATTGAAACTTACGGCACCGGATCCGGCGGCGCTCGCCTCACGTCCGGCACTAATCCGATGATTACGGAACTGGAAGAAGATTTGGCCTTTTTTAAAGGCACTACCAAAGCATTGGTTTTCAACACAGGTTACATGGCCAATGTGGGCACCATTTCCGGTCTCATGAAACCGGGCGATCACATCCTCAGCGATGAATTAAATCACGCCAGCATCATCGATGGTTGCCGTCTCAGCGACGCCAACGTGCATGTATATCGTCACAGCGACATGAAACACTTAGACGAGCTGCTTGCGGACTTACCGGCAACGGGCAAACGACTCATTGTGACAGACGGCGTTTTCAGCATGGATGGTGACATTTGCCATCTCCCGGCCATTGTAAATTTAGCCAAAGAGCACGGTGCTTTAGTTATGGTTGACGATGCCCATGCGACCGGTATTATCGGCGAAGGCAAAGGGGTAGCTCATCACTTTGGCTTAAGCGATGACGTAGATATTCAACTGGGCACCCTCAGTAAAGCCCTCGGCAGTGAAGGCGGCTATGTATGCGCCAACGAGGTAATCATCAATACCTTAATTAATCACAGCCGCAGTTTTATCTTCTCCACCGCTTTAGTGCCGGCTGCCGTAGGGGCCGCTAAAGCTGCGTTGGCTCTTTTAGAAAAAGAACCGTATCATATCGCTCAGTTGCGTGCAAACGTACACGATATGTCAAAATATTTAGAGCGTCACAACATCCCGGTGGCTCACAATGCCATTCCGATCTTCCCCATCATCGTAGGGTCTGATGAAAAAGCCTTGGCGGTTCAAGATCAATTATTCGAAAAAGGCATTATCTTGACGGCCATTCGCCCACCGACCGTGGCGCCCGGCGAAAGCCGCTTGCGCCTAACCGTATCGGCGGACCATACTAAAGAAGAATTGTGGTATGTAGCCGATACCTTGGCTGAAGCGTTGGGTAAACTATAATCGGAATCACTATAACAGCTAATACAAAAGGAAGTAACGATTTCATTGATGAAGTCGTTACTTCCTTTTTACTTTATATGACGTCGCTATATGCGAAATTATGTAATTATAATCCTATTACGAAATCAAGCAATTATAATGCTATTGCGGAACTATCCAATTATTATGTTATTGCGAAATTAGGCACTTATAATGTTACTTGCTTTATTTACGCAACGTAATCGAGTCAAACTTCGTGCCGTCAGCCAAGTACGCATCAACGGTCAAACTATTATTATCCTTACGAAGGACTAAGTAATTATCCCCGTCAAGATAAGGTGACACATACTCATCCAGCGGATGGTCCTTCCAAATCTCGGCATATTTCACATCACCCGCTACACCGGTAATGATATAGTACGGTCCGTTTTCACTGCGTTGGAAGTTTTCCACATGGCCGCGACGACGATACATGTGATAATGAGCCGACAATACCATGTCCACATTGTATTTTTCAAAAACCGGCATGAATAATTCACCTATATCACTGAATCCGGCCGTCATGCGTGCCACCTTCGTATTCGGATAGCTGAAGGTATCACGGTGCATGAGTACTACTTTCCAAGGCTTAGTCGTAGCCGCCAAATCTTCTTCAAGCCATGCCATTTGTTCATTACGCACTTCATCGCGATAGCTTTCATTCATCTCGTTAAACTGCGTATTCAGCACCACGAAGTGAACATCGCCATAATCGTAGGAATAAAAAGCACGTCGGGAAGAATCGCCGGCAGCCTCGCTATAGGGCTCAGCCTTTGGTGCATCAAATTTAAAGAAATGGTCATACGCAGTCGGCTCTTTTATCTGCCAATCCAGCGAATAGTACTCATGATTGCCGCTAACGCCGACAAAAGGAATATTCGCAATCATAGGCTCCACCGCGCCAAACCAAGCGTCCCACTGATAAGCCGATTCACCATTATCTACAAGGTCACCCATGTTGACAAAAAACGTGGCTTCCGGATTTTCTTTATAGGCCGTGTTTACCAAGCTTTGCCACCCGCTATAGTCCGAGGACTGGGAGTCCGGAAAAATCAAGGCGGTAAAACTGCTTTCGTCCATCGTATGCAAGGTATGCCAACCTTTGGTAATCACATTTTTGCCCACCTGATATTCATAGGTTGAATTCGGCGTCAAACCGGTAAGCTCCGCCCGGTATATATAGCGCACCGTCTTATCTTCTTCAAAGCGTTCCATCGTAGCCGGTACAGTCTCAATCGTACTATCCGATGCGCCGGCTATTTTATAAAGTACCACCGGATCGGCTTCCGGTGCGTGCGTTTCCCACATGATAATGCGAGAGTGCGTCATGTCCGGCGTAATTAATTGCCGTACATACATAGCCTCAGTCCCCGCCTGCGGCATCAATTCATAATACAATGTCCGCCCTTGGCGCAACATACCGGAGCCCCAAGCAGTTGAGCTGATAATGACCCCCATGACAACAATCAGCACCGCCATTGCACTTACCCACGTAAACCAACTTTTACTTCTCTTTTTTTCTTCCATATATCGTTACTCCTCTTATCTCATACATGTGATCCCACATGATATCTCATACATGTTATCTCACACGTTATCTCACAAACTGTATACAACCAAACAGCTCATCGAATATCTTCAATATCTTATATAGTCATTATATAGTTTGAAGTTAACTTCAAGTCAAGAAGAATATGGAAAAAAATATTAAATATCATAACAAATCAGCGTATTCGGATGAACATCCGGACAATCATGATTCGGTCCATGCAAACAAAAATGGGTATCGTATTTCTTGACCCCTACAATCTGCACCGAACCGCTTGTCTTAGGGATAACCCAAGATTGCGGCTTATTTGTTTCAAGAAATGACATTTTATCCATCTTATGCGTACTAAAGGAGTGCCATTCACCATCGGTATGACCTTGCTTCCCCACCTGGAAAACATACTCTTGATTGGGCTCTAAATCGCACAAATCAACACGGTATACATAGCGAGTCGTCTGATTTTCTCTAATCTTGTCCGTCGTCGCCCACAAAGTTTTAGCCTCGCTATCAGCCTCACCTTTTAATTTATAGACAACCACAGCATTTGCTTCAAATTCAGTTGTTTCCCATAAAATAGTTCGTTTCGTGCCCATATCCGGCCCCACTAATTGCCTGATATATAGTGGCTTCGTTCCCGACATAGGCATATAGGCGTGATAAGCTGCATCAAGCCGTTCCCCCAAAGTGCGCCCGTCATCTCTCCCGATTATCCCTAAAAGCCAGCCTCCAAGAATCACTATGATTCCTATTAAGAAGACGGCTACCACAAATCCCGTACGCTTCATTGCATATTACTCAACTTTCTAGTATTACACGTACCAAAATCACCACACAAACACAAAAAACACTAATATGCTATAGCCGATTCCCATGGCTATAGCTCTATTAATGTATTTTGATTCTCTTGTCAAAAGCATACACTCGCCCATAATTAATCTGCCAAGGCTTATGCAAGCTCTATACATATACCGGTACAAGTATTGTTACTGGCATACGCATCATTGTTTCCCTATACCTAATTTATAAATATGCATACTTAACGCAAAGCAATACATATATTTTTAAAGCGGTTCTCAACTTTCGCTTCACGACTTCTTCAAATAACCTTTTTATATTATATAACATAAATAATATATCGTGCAATATTTATAATCAAATTTTACAATCAAATAATGCTACTTTCCACAATCAATAGTCATTCCTAATCGCTCTAAAATCTTGATTATCAAATAGTGCAACACATTTATACAAAGACAGAAAGCGCCGTTAATAAATGAAAAATTCATTCATTAACGGCGCTTTTTTAAACATCTTAATTAATTCATATTTTCAAAAATTACAATATGTAATCATGTTGGCATCTGCGTATATATACTCACAGGGTGTACATATATACGTACAGAATCATTTCGATTGACTACCTAATCTGTCGTCAATTATTTACGGGCCAAGTATTTACGTACGTCAACAGCTACGGCGATAACGATGATTAAGCCTTTAATGATGAGCTGCCAGTATGGGCCCATGCCTACGAAAGTGAGGCCATAGTTGATTACCGTAAAGATAAGTACGCCGGCAATGATGCCCGGTACCGTACCAACACCACCGGTAATGGATACACCACCTACAACGGCTGCGGCGATGGCATCCAATTCGTACATGTTACCATAGTTGTTTGTTGCACCACCGGTACGAGCGGCTTCCAAAATACCGCCTACACCATAAAGGGCGCCGGCAATTACATAAATGGCAATTAAGGTAGCACCTACGTTGATACCGGATACAACAGCTGCCTGAGCGTTGCCACCGATGGCAAACATGTTTTTACCAAGTACTGTTTTGTTATACACAATCCACATAATAAAGGAGATAACTGCAGCAATAATAACGATATAAGGAATCGTCATGAAGCCTAAATCCATAGCTCCGGAACCGAATACGGTAAATTCAGGACGTAAACCGCCGATTGGCTGAGAGTTGTTTGGCTCCATGTCAAAGTACAAGGAACAAACACCATAGGTCATAACCATAGTACCCAAGGTTGCGATGAACGGTACGATACGCAAGTACGCTACGATTAAACCGGACACCAAACCAACGCAAGCGCCTACGGCAATGGCGATAATAATCGGTAAGAAAGTCGGTAAATTTGGCGCCTGTTCAAAGAACGGATGCGGATAACTTGGCAACTGTGATAAAGACGCCGAAACAACCGCGGTTAAACCAACAACACGACCGGCTGACAAGTCACAGCCTGCGGTTATCAGAATCATAGCTGAACCAAGGGCAATAATAACACGCGGTGACGACTGAATTAAAATATCCCGAAAACTGGTCATTGATAAGAAATTAGGGCTATAAATTGATATAGCAGCTACCAATACAACGAGTACGATGTAGATAGCATTTTGTGTCATAAACTTGCTAACGCGAGATCCACTCATAAGTCATATCCTCCTATAATAAACCTGCCGTAGCAAGTTCCATGATTTTCTCTTCCGTTGCGTCTTTCGCATCCAGAATCCCTTCCATTTTACCGTTACTCATAACCATGATGCGGTCACTCATGCCGAGCAATTCGGACATTTCCGACGAAATCATGATTACGCTTTTGCCTTGGGTAGCCAAGCGATTGATAATCGTGTAGATTTCATATTTGGCCCCTACGTCGATACCACGAGTCGGTTCATCAAGTAAGAGGATTTCCGGATTCGTATTTAACCAGCGAGAAATCAATACCTTTTGCTGATTCCCGCCCGATAAGGATTGAATGCGGGTCTGCGTATCCGGCGTCTTGATACGCAAGGAGCTTACGCCTTCCTCCGTGTCGATTTCACGCAATCTGTCATTTAAGAGACCTACTTTATTGCGATACTTCGGCATGCAAGCCATCGTATTATTATCGACAATATTAAGCATCGGGAAAATACCGGTAGCCCGTCGTTCTTCGGTGAGGAGCGCGATATGATGTTTCTTCGCATCGCGCGGACTACGGATTTTAACTTCCTTGCCGTGGATAAAAATTTTACCATCCGCCAAGTGACGAAGTCCGAACAGAGCTTCAATAACCTCGGTTCGCTGCGCCCCTACGAGACCACCGATACCGAGAACCTCACCTTTACGAAGGGAGAAATTTACACCTTTGAAGGAATGGTCACGAATGGATGTCATATTTTCTACGCGCAATACTTCTTCCCCCGGTACATTGGTTTTCTCAGGGAAAAGTTGCGTCATTTCACGGCCAACCATGCGTTTAATAATGAGGTCCGTGGTCAATTCGTCTGACGGCCAAGTGCCTATATAATTACCATCACGCATAATCGTTACTTCGTCGGATATGCGGAGGATTTCTTCCATTTTATGAGATATATAAATAATGGCAACCCCTTTTGCTTTGAGCCCGTTTATGATTTTAAATAAATGCTCTACTTCATCACTGGTCAAAGAAGAAGTTGGTTCGTCCATTACGATAATGCGAGAGTGATGCGACACCGCTTTAGCAATTTCAATACTTTGAAGTTTGGATACGGATAAGTTCCCAGCCAATTCCAACGGGTCAATATCAACATCTATTTCCTTAAAAAGAGCCTCTGTGTCGGCCTTCATTTTTTTATGGTCAACGAGTTTCAACGGACCATAACTTTTAAGCGGAAAACGGCCAAGCCATAAGTTTTCCATAACAGTCTGTTGTAATACAGGATAGAGCTCTTGGTGAATCATAGAAATACCAAGGCCTAATGCGGTACGGGAATCGGTAATGTCTACCTTTTCACCGTCCAGAATAATTTGTCCTTCATCTTGCTTGTAGATGCCGAATAAACATTTCATCAAGGTCGATTTCCCAGCTCCATTTTCGCCCATAAGCGCGTGTACCGAACCTGGACGGAGCCGCAGAGATACATCATTCAATGCTTTAACGCCGGGAAATGACTTTGATATATGTTGCATCTCTAAAATATATTCACTCATGCTTGCCCTCCTACCGGTTCAGTAAGTGAGGGAGGCCTGCAACAAGCCTCCCTACCTACTGCAATGACTACTTATCACCTAAGATTTGATCTGCATTTTCTTTCGTTACGATTTCGTAAGGAACCCAAATATATTGTTTGTCAACAATTTCAAAGCCTGTATTTTCTTTAGTTGGAGCTTCCCCTTTAGCCAATACGAGCATCAAGTTGAATACAGCATCGCCTTGTTTTTTCGCATTGTTAAGAACAGTACCTAATAAAGTGCCGTCTTTAAGAGCCTGTACTGCAGGAGCCGTAGCATCCACGCCTACAACCGGCATATATTTACCGTTCTGGAAGTAACCGGCAGCTTTCAATGCTTCGATAGCACCTAAAGCCATGTCGTCATTATTTGCGATAACTGCGTCAATCTTATCACCGTAGCTGGATAAGAAAGCAGCCATTTTTTCTTGACCTTTAACGCGGTCCCACATAGCTGTATCTTGTGCCACTTCTTGTACCTGAATACCTTCTTTTTTGAGGGATTCAATTACATATTTAGAGCGAAGTTCTGCATCCTGATGGCCCGGTTCACCTTTGATAAGTACATAGTGTAATACATTATCGTTGCTCTTATATGCTTCCGGATGTTTCTTGAAGTAATCAGCTAAGATTTTACCCTGCATTTCGCCGCTTTGTTCAGCTTTAGCGCCTACATAGTAAACTTTATCCCATTTAGCCATGTCTTCTTTTAATGGTTCACGGTTAAGGAATACTAAAGGAACATTAGCTGCTTTAGCTTTGTCGATAATCCCGCCGGCTGCCGGACGGTCAACAATGTTAACCCCGATGGCTTTGTATTTCTTGTTAAGGAACAAGTCAACTTTTTCATTTTGTGTAGGCTGCGAGTTCTGGCTGTCTACGATATCAACTTTAGCTTTGCCTTTAGCATCAGCATCGATACGCGCACGTACACCGCTCATAAAGGTATCATCAAACTTGTAAATAGCCACACCTACTTGTGGTAAATCACCACTGCCGGATGTGGAATCACTGCCACAACCTGCCACTACTAAGGTACCTACTGCGAAGGTAGCCAACATTGCTGCTTTCCATGCCTTTTTCACGAGAAATTCCTCCTTTGAGACGAAAATGTAGACTCTATAATTCGCTTTCTTCTAGCGTATCTACCAACTGTTCGTTTAACGCCCATTGAGCCATACTTCACCGGCTCTGCGGCTGCTGACAATATCCACCATGCCCAGCAATGTGTAATAACTACCGTTGCCGGAGTAAACCAAATCGACGGATTGTGCCCGATGTAAATTCTTTTCCAATACGGTACGTAATATCGGATCCATGGTCCCCACCGCATTGCCCATAGCGCTACTTACGACAATGCGCTGCGGGTTAATCATGTTATATAAATTAGCTAAGGTAATGCCTAAGTATTTGCCTACCCGATTCAAGGCTTCCAAACAAATTTCATCGCCTTCCACGGCAGCCTCATAAATAGGTTCTACCCGGAATGCATCATTTATAATGGCTCCATTGTCAGTTACTTTGGATAAGCGACCTTTTTTGATTTCCGTCAACACATACTCCCGAATGGCTGTTTCCGATGCCACTTCTTCTAAACGTGTGAAGGAATCCTCTTTTGTTTCATCAATATCGATGACGGAGTAACCGATTTCGCCGGCATAATCATTGTAACCACGATAAAGCGAGCCGTGATAAATCAAAGAGGCGCCGAGACCGTAGCTGAATTTCAAAACCAAGAGGTTTTCAATGCCTTTGCCGCTGCCGTAATAATATTCGCCGGTAGCTAAGCAGCGCACATCATTTTCCACATAAGCCGGTAATTGGAACCGTTCTTCCAAAATGTACTTGAACGGAATATTGGACCATTTACCGTTTGGTGAAAAAATGGAAATTCCTTTTTGCGAATCCACGGGGCCGCGTAAGATGAGGCCGATAGCAGCAATCGTCCAACGCATATCCTCAATGATATCTTCGATACAATGATAAATCGTATTTAATATTTCTTCTGATGAAAGGCCGATAATCGACTGTTGCATCTGATATAAAATAATGCCCCCCGATTGCACTACATAACAAAATACATTATGAGTACGTACGTGAACCATCAGCATCATTTCTTTTTGCTCATTAAATTTCAACAGCATCGACGGCCGCCCCAATGCACTGCGCTCCTGTCGATCTTCATAAATAAGACCTTTTTCAGCCAACGTACTGCAAATATTGGTTACCGTCGGTGGTGTAATGCCCGTATTACGAGCAATAATTGCTTTTGAAACAGAGCCGTTACGACGTATATAATTTAAAATTATTTCGTCATTATTGAGTGCCTGTTTAGTTTGCATCTTGTCCCCTTCCCGAAAGCCTATAAATTATATACGCCATCGCCTATCTCAGCATCATATAAGGTCGGTACAGTGCCAATAGCCTCTTCATAAAGTTTTGGTACAGCTTCTTTAAAAGCCTCTACCTTATCGCTTGCTACCAAAGCAATCGCACAGCCCCCAAAACCGGCGCCTGTCATACGCGATGCCAAACAGCCCGGTTGCTTACGCGCAATCTCTACCATCGTATCCAATTCCAAACCGCTTACTTCATAGTCATAACGTAAGGATTCATGAGAAGCCGTAATAATTTCGGCAATCTTTGCCGTATTGCCTTCACGAAGGGCATCCATGAAGGCCATAACGCGTAGGTTTTCAGTGATCGCATGACGAGCACGGCGACGCAATACATCATCTTCGATGAGATCCAAGTCCTCTAAGGTACCCAGGGATAGGCCCGATAGAGGATGATGTTTTTGGATTTCTGCCAAAGCCGCATCACATTCACCTTTACGCTCGTTAAATTTGGAATCAACTAAGCCGCGTTTTTTATTGGTGTTCATAATGATGAGGTGGTAATCGCCCCAGTTAAGTGGTACATGTTCAAACTCCATAGCCGTACAGTCGAGGAGCACGCCGTGTCCTTCTTTGCCGTGGCTGATGGCGAATTGGTCCATGATACCCACTTTAACGCCTACGAAATTGTATTCAACCTGCTGTGCCATTTCTGCCAACTTCGTGCGGTCAATCGGCGTCTTGCCAAGATGTGTCCACAACATGTAACCCGTTAAATCGAGAATACAAGCAGAGGATGAAAGCCCCGCACCGGCCGGTAAATTACCACTGTAGAATAAATCCATCCCCTGTAAGGTGTAACCATCTTTTTTCAAATATTCAATGATGCCAAGCGGATAGTTGGCCCAATCATGAGCTTCATCGTAAACGAAATCATCATTAATATCTACCACAATTGTGGCTTCCATATTTTCAGAATAAAGACGAACTTTAGAATCGTCCCGCAGGCGCATAGCGCCCCAAATCCCGCAAGTCAGAGCGGCCGGAAACACATGACCGCCATTGTAATCCTGATGTTCACCAATGATGTTCACACGCCCCGGGGCAAAATAGCAATCAATGGGTTCTCCGGTATCGCCGAATTGCTCAATAAATTTAGCTATCAGTTCCTCTTTAGTCATTACTTTCTTCCCTTTCTATAATCTTCGTCACCAGCTTACGCAAAACCGGTGCCGTTTCTTCAACTGCGCTCGTATTGGCTGCGGCCCAAGCGCCCATTTCCGAGGAAGCATAGTATTTAATCTTATTAGCTTCTCTAAATGGCGGATAAAATTCAATATGGAAATGATAATAATCGTTAGCATCATCATATTCCGGCGAGTTAACCGGCCGTTGATGGTAAACCATCATGTACGGGAACGGTGCATTAAATAATTCGTCGAATGCGTGGGTAACCACTTTTAACATACGAGCCAAATCTTCTTTTTCTTTGGCCGTACATTCGGAAAGCATGCTGAAATGACGTTTCGGCACAACGAATACGCCGTACGGATAATCCGTAAAGAACGGAATATACGCTAAGAAACTGTCATTTTCGGCTACAATACGCAAATCCGATTTTTGTTCCGCTTGGTTCATCTGACAGAGCAAGCAACGCTGTGTTTCTTCATAATGGTCCTTACAGTTCTTAAGTTCCGTTTCAATCTTCTGCGGCACGAACGGATATCCGTAAATCTGTCCGTGAGGATGCGGCATCGTTACGCCTACGGCTTCCCCTTTATTTTCAAACGGATAGACATACTTAATCTTCTTATCCGCTGCAAGAGCCGTACAACGATCCGAAATTAATTCCAACAGGTCGATAATATGGCCTACGGACAATTCATAGAATTTAACCGAATGACGCGGCGAGTACAAGATAACTTCGCACTTACCATGATTTTCTGCGCTCTTGTAAAAACCTGTTTCATCCACAAACGGTGCTTCCGGATGTTGGGTTAGAGCCGGAAAATCATTATCATAGGCATACACGGTAAATTCGGATGGTACCTTTTTCCCTTCTCCCGGGCAAAACGGGCACCAATCTTTTGGCATAGTGGGACGTAATTTACGGTTTGACGCTACCATCGTCCATGTGCCGAGCAATGGATTCCATCTTAGTTCTGACATAATCTCCGCTCCTCACATTTAATAAACTACTTAAGAAAATATATTACAAATATATTTTCGCTCATGATTGCTATTTTTTCAAGTAAAATTTTACAAAAACTCATACCTATTTGACATACATTTTACTAAACTCAAAAAGAGGTCATAAAACCGCATTATTACTGCAGTCTTACAACCTCTTAAGTCTGTTTTTTATAATTTTTTATTCAAATTTTAAGTAAATTAGTTAATTTCTTAATTAAGTATTATCCAAAAACATATATTAAACAATTAAGCAAAGTGCTCATTTAATATAAGTAAAATACGCATGTAATTGGTTATTTCTTAGCCACAGCCGCCATGAGCGCTTTAATATCCGTGCCTTCGGCCACCATGCGCCAAGTTTCCAGTTCATCACTATCAACCAATAAATAGAGGTACGCCCACACGATGCGGTTATAGCGTCTGAAATCAGTAACAACCTTGACCACCTTCGACACAATGCCCACATCTTTGGCCACATCTTCAATCGTCTTCAAAAGCTCTACGGTATGACCGTTGGCAATCGCTTTCACGCAAGACGTAATCACTTGACCCAAACGTTCATGCAAAGCCCCTTCTACATCGGCAACGCCGCGTGCTTCAAAAATCTTGCGCAATTTGGAGCGAACCAACATGGCTTCTTCCGAACCGATATGCATGAAGACAATACTCATCCCCTGATCATCCAAACGTTCACCGAAGAGACGATTCATGCCCGCTTCGCTGATGAGGAACGTGCCGTCACTGTTGCGACATTCTCTTTCGTTAAAACGATTGAGGCCGCCCCCTTGACACGCTTTAATAACAGCCGTCAAACCAACTTCCCAAATTTTGGCCGCTTCACTGTCCGTAAATACTTGCTCTACCACCGACTTAGGCGTTTTCACAACCGGCTTTTTATTGGCCAACGCCGCTAACGTAGCAATACTATGCTCTTCAAAATATGGCTTTTCAAATTCATAGCGCGCTTGCGCTACCATCTGTAACAATACATCATCCGGCTTTTCAGCATAACGACCATCGAATGCATCCTTGCCATACCAATTAACTACTACGTCGTCAATCACAACTAATTGCAGTGTATCATGCACAGACAATGTGCCTTTTTCAAGCGCCTTGCTCACTTGAGCCGCCAATGCCAAATACCCTTTTCTCATAGCCTCTGAATCACAACGAAATTCTCGCATAATACACATCCTTCCTGCCGAACAGTGTTAATGTCCGTCGTTTCTTTCTGCTTACTATTCTTCACACTAAATTCATCTTAATTATTTCTATTTTAATCAAAAATTTAGATAATCTACTACATCTTATAATAACAGTAAAAAACATTATGCGCTAGTGTTAATATCAAATAAATCATAGGTATTATGCGTTTAGTGAATCTCGTTGTAATGTGAGCATTCCCAGCGGGTATTTCGTGGCACTTTGTCCACACAGAATATGCAATTACATAAATTCCTAACCTTTTTCATCTTTAAGCAATGCATTGCCCTTCATTAGTTATATTAATTTTCTTGCTCAATTTTCTTGTTCAAATTTCCCCTTTAAATCAGTCTTTATTTCCTCGCGAACGCGCATCAGTATTTTACCCAAGTTATTCTCCCCTTCGCCATCGACCATACCCCAGAAAGTATCGCCCCAATCATTGCCTTCTATCAGCATTCTATCGCGCGTTGCCAACAGTTTAGCCTGCTGCCTTTTCGTTGCTACTTCTTTGTTCGGCATCTGACTTTTGTGTGTTTCAGTCACCATAATTACCTCCCCTTTACCTAAGTCATTAGTTTTAACAGTAAAAAATAGCCTCCTAAACAACTGTCTAAAAAGCTATTATTATCGTATTAAACTTATGCTGCTTTGCCTATAAATGAGTAGTTCAAATGACTTAATGCAAAAATTTTAGCCACCTCAATAAATACGTAAAACCCTTGGCAATATAGGTCAAATCTCTAACTTTCGATGATTGAATTACTAAAAATTTCGATTTTTTTAGTCCACTCCCTTGAACTCTTTGTTTTTATTGTGCTATAATAATGATATAGAAAAAAATCGATATTCAAAATTTATTGATATTCGAAGGGAGATTATATATTATGAAATTACAAAAATTATTAATATTAGGTTTAGCATTAACAACAGTTGCGGGCGTAGCTTCCGCTAAAACTTTACCGGCCGATCAATGGTACTGGGTACATTCCGACGCTGACTACACAACTCGTGTTAACGTTCCTTCCGTTAACTACGATGTAAATACAGATACAGCTGATTTCCAGGCAGCTGCCGTAAACCCTAACACAGGTCTTACCGATGTAGTAAACTACAAATTAGACTTCGCTAACAACACATTATACGCTTACCAGAAAGACGTATACCCTAACAACTCTGAAAACGTTCAGAGCACTTCCAACGCTAACGGTGCAGGCCATGCTATCCAGCCTAACACAGCTGACGCTGCTTTAGAAACTGTAGTAGCTAACCTTGTTAACCGCGACTACCAGTTGAAAAACAAACCGGACATCGCTATTACTCCGGCCGAAGCTCAACAGAAAAAAGTAGAAGACGCTAAAATCGCTGCTACTTGGCAGAACGCACAGGCTCAGAGCAACTTAGAAGCTCAGAAAACCGATATCATCATCGACAAAACTGACACTGAAGCTCAGAAACCTGCAAAATAATAAATTAAATAGTAAATAATAAATAATAAGTATTACGTACTAAGGCATTTATTAATTTATATTTCGCCTTGTAACATAACTATTCTCTCTCAGTTGTACTTATTAAGCCGACAAACAATAGCCCAAGCGTAACAGCCGTATGCATTGGTCTATTCATATCAAAGAGGCAGTAACCATCCGAACCGACTCGGAGGTTACTGCCTCTTTTTGTGTTATTCTTCTTCGTATTGCTATGCCCCCTATTCCCTGCGGGACTGAACTTGACATAAAGTATATAATGAAATTAAGTAACACATTTAAGTATGTAAATATATTAAAGGTTAAACAACAACAATGCCTTGCAAGCGCAAGAGATTAATATAGGAGCGTCGGTTTACAAAAGTTAGCATTAACTATTAAACAGTATAATTGTTAGGAGGACTCATCATGAACAGCATTTTCCACAGAACCAGTATCCGCAAATATCAAGATCGCCCGGTTGAACCGGAAAAAATCACAGAAATTCTTCATGCCGGTATGCAAGCACCGTCTGCGGTTAACCAACAGCCTTGGGAATTCTATGTGGTAACCAATCGAGAAGTGATTGAAAACTTATCCCGGGTTTCCCAATATTCGCACTGCGTAGCCGATGCCCCGGTTGTTATCGTGCCGGTCTATAAAGTTGATGGAATTCCGGTACCATCAATGGCTCCGCTCGATATGGCTATTGCGCAAGAAAACATTTGGCTTCAAACAGATGCCCTCGGACTCGGCGGTGTATGGATAGGCATCGCACCATTTGAAGATCGCATGGAGTACGTACGCAAAGTGTTAAACTTACCGGAAGGCCTACATCCATTCTCACTCTTTCCTTTGGGCTATCCCGCCGAAACAAGAAAACAACAGAACCGATTCTTTGAAGAGCGAATTCATTATGTGAAGTAAATCCTCTAAATTATTTAAGGGGGCTGTAACGAAATTGAGTTTTTTAACTC
>NZ_HF986182.1:26472-31722 GCF_000431435.1 Veillonella sp. CAG:933 | reverse complement strand
TTTACACACACTTTTTGTCCTATAACTCTTTTGTTTTACCATCTTGATTTAAAAGTGATTATCGATAGGTGGCATATTGCTCGGTAGCATATCATCGTGATTATCCATGTATAATCGCACTTCTTCGAGACTGTCGCTATGATTAATTGTAGCCGTTAATCTACCATTTTCAAATGTAAGTTGTAAAATAATCTCATAGTTAAGATAGAATGGATTATAACGTTTACGACCGGGGCGATTAATGAAATTGGTGGCAATAATAAAATCGCCGGTATAAGGAATAGGATGCTTTACATTTCTATAAAATAATTTGCATTTTTTACCATTTCCCCAATTTTCTAATATAAGAGGTTCGCGGCCAAAAAGCAAAGGTTTAAATTCCGTGCTTTCATTGATTTCTACATTTGTGATAAAAAGATTGTTATCAAGGATGCTGTATTGACATTTGAATCCTGACCAACACGAAGTGTCTGTGCAAAAAGGGCTAAAACCATAGTCTTTAGGTTTAAAAAAATCACTGAAAGCATATTTGTCACTAATTTTGATAATAAGATACTCTTGCTCATGGAAATATAGGTGCGGTTTTGCTTGTTGTGTCATACAGGGCCTCCTTGCTTTGTTAAAAAATAGTAGGGAGATACGATGTAATACAATATAAGTTGATTATACCATAGAGCGTTTTGGGTGAAGGATAATAGTAAAAGTTCAAAATTATTTCGCGATGTATATAAAAAGCCCGCTTACAGTTAGTTTTAACTATAAGCGGGGTAATTTTATTTTTGAATTATGTTTGTCCTATAAGCCTATTTTTTAGAACCTTTTAACTTATATGTTACATACAAGAACAAAATCCAGAATGGAATGGCGATTACCGATGGTCGGAAGCTGTCCATTTGATACATAACGCCTACAACTACCAACAAGAATAAAATACAGAGGTAGTTAATCACCGGATAGAGCGGTGATTTGAATTTCAATTCATCAAGACGGCCTTCGCGAATGAAGGTACTGCGGAATTTCATGTGCGTAGCAATGATGACAAACCAGCTGATTACAAGACCGGCTACTACGAGTGCCAAGAGATGCATGAACACTTCGCCGGCTTGCGGATAGAGGTAGGTCGTCAACACGATGATTAACGCTAACCCGGATGAGAATAAGGTGCTGGCCAACGGCACACCGTGAACCGTTAAGTAACTGAAAATCTTAGGTGCATTACCTGCCTGCGCCAAACCGTACAGCATACGGGAGTTACTGTATAAAATACTGTTGAATACAGATAAAGCCGCTACAAGTACTACGAGGTTCAAAATGTTGGAAGCCGCGGGAATACCGATTTCTTCAAAGATTTGAACGAATGGGCTGGCTTCAAGACCAACTTTATCCCAAGGTGCCAAAGACATAAGCACAACCATGGTGCCAATGTAGAAGATTAAGATACGCAATAATAATTCATTAATTGCGGTTGGTAAGCTATTTTCAGGATTTTCCGCTTCGCCCGCTGTAATACCGATGAGGTCAACGCCGCCGAAGGAGAACATAACAACGGCCAAGGAGCAAAGGAAGCCCCACGAACCATTCGGGAAGAAACCGCCGTTATCCCATAAGTTATGGAAGTTATGCGGGAAGGATCCCATGGTGGTAAAAATAAGGTAAAAACCGAATAGAATCATGCTGACGATGGCGCCGATTTTGATGAAGGATGCCCAGAACTCAACTTCGCCGTAGGCCTTAACGTTGATTAAGTTAATGGCCGTGATGATGACAAGGCATATGAGCGTAGTCAGCCAATGCGGAATGTCCGGGAACCAATAGGCGAGGTACACGGCGATGGCCGCCAGTTCCGCCATGCCGGCGAGCATAAATAAGGTCCAATAATTCCAGCCGGCCAAGTAACCCATAAAGCCATTCCAATATTTGTTGGCAAAATGACTGAATGAACCCGATACCGGTTCGCGTACGGCCATTTCACCGAGCATGCGCATAACGAAGAAAATAAAAAGGCCTGCCAATGCATAGGATGCAATAATACCCGGTCCTACCAATTTGATCGTCGGTGCCGAGCCGTAAAACAGGCCGGTACCTACCGATGCGCCTAAGGCAATCATCTGCATGTGACGGTTTTTGAGACCACGTTTCATACTATGGTCATGACCTTGATTTGATTTTTCACTCATAAAAAATCCCCCTTTATGTTCGGCTCTTCAAAAATACTCAACTACCGTGTTACGCTGCCGAACCTCTTATATATATTCTCTAATGTTACGTTATATAGTCGTTTTTGGCAAGCTGTTTGTACAATTTTACGGGACAATTTTAAAAAAATTACTATAATTTCGAAAAATGTATAATAAATATAAAGGAATTTCATATGGTCGCATCGAATACATACAGTAAATTGCGTTTCTGCGCTTTAAAGGAGGCGGTTCATATGAAAGAATATGCTAGTGATTTAATTCGTAATGTGGCTGTTGTATCTCACGACGGTGCGGGCAAAACAGCATTGGTAGAATCTTTGCTTTTGGCTTGCGGCGCTGTTCAATCCGTCGGTAAAGGGCAAGACAACAAACATATTATGGATTTTGAACCTGAAGAAATTAAACGTAATGTTACTATTCAGCTTGGTATGGCACCATGTGAATGGAAGAATTATAAAATTAATTTCATTGATACGCCGGGTTATTCCGAATTCCATGGTGAAGTGCGCGCCGCATTGCGTGCTTCCGACGGCATGCTTATGGTACTCTCCGCCACGTCCGGTGTGGAAGTGGACACCATTCGCGCTTGGGATTACGGGGTAGAATTGCAGATGCCGCGCATGGCTTTTATTAACAAAATGGATATGGAAGGGGCCGACTTCTTCGGCACTCTTGAAAAAATGCACGATTTATTCGGCAAAGCCATCATGCCACTGCAGATTCCAATTGGCGAAGGTCCTGATTTTAAAGGTGTTGTTGACGTAGCAAAACGTACGGCTTATGTGTATGAAAACGGCAGGGTTACGGAAGTGACGGTACCGGAAGAATTGTCTGCCAAAGTAGAAGAAATCCGTGAATTAACGGTAGAATCCGCTGCTGAAGGTGACGATACCTTATTGGAAAAATATTTAGACGGTCAAGAACTTACTTTGGAAGAAATTCGTCAAGGACTTCGCGAAGGTATGTTGACCGGCCGCGTATGTGCCGTTATGTGCGGCAGTGCCACTAATAATATCGGCATGGACCAAGTACTCGATCGTATGATTCGCTACATGCCGGATGCGTCTAAACGCGTTATGACCGCTGAAGATGTTGAGACAGGCGAAGAACGCGTTGTTCATGTGGATAAACCATTTACCGGTTTTGTATTTAAGACCGTTTTAGATCCGTTTGCCGGCAAACAGAGCTTTGTTCGTGTATTCTCCGGTGAATTAAAAGAAGGGGATAAACTCCTCAATATGAACCAAGGCGTAGAAGAAAAATGGGGTAAAATGTATACCCTCATCGGTAAGCAACAGGTTCCGGTTACGGAAGCTCGCGCCGGCGATATCGTTGTTATTCCTAAATTGGCTGTAACTAAGACCGGTGATACCTTTGCAACGCCTGCCTTCAAAGTTAAATATCGTCAGATTCGCTTCCCACAACCGCTCCATACGGTAGCTATGGTTCCTGAAAAGAAAGGGGAAGAAGAAAAATTAGCCAGTGCATTACAGCGCATTTCGGAAGAAGATCCGACTTGTGTAGTTGTTAAAGACGTAGAAGGGCGTCAGATGCAAGTTCGTTGCATGGGTGAAGTTCATTTGGATCATATCCTCACCAAGATGGAACGTAAATACGGCGTAAAAGCTAAATTGGAAAAACCGTATATTCCATATCGTGAAACGGTTCGCGGTCATGTAGAAGTAGAAGGCAAGCATAAGAAACAAAGCGGCGGTCATGGTCAGTACGGTCATGTTAAAATTGCTATTGAGCCATCCACGGAAAGTGATTTTGAATTTGTAGATAAAATCTTCGGCGGTGCGGTACCTAAGCAGTATATTCCGGCTGTAGAAAAAGGCGCTCGTGAAACATTGGAAAAAGGTTTATTGGCCGGCTATCCTATGATTGGTGTGAAGGTAACCTTATTAGACGGTTCTTACCATGCTGTTGACTCCTCGGAATTAGCATTTAAGGTAGCCGCTGCGCAAGCATTGAAGAAAGGCGTGCCACAGGCTAAACCGGTACTCTTGGAACCTGTTTACAATGTAAATGTGTTTGCACCGGATGCTTTCATGGGCGATATTATGGGCGATTTGAACAGTCGTCGCGGTCGTGTGCTCGGCATGGAACAGGGTGAACGTGAAGGCATTACAGTTGTTAAAGCACAGGTACCGTTTGCTGAAATGCTCGACTATGTAACTGTATTGCGCTCCATGACGCAAGGGCAAGGCGTTTTCAACATGGAATTCAATTCCTATGAGGAAGTGCCTCATAAAACAGCGGAAGCAATCATTGCTAAATTTGACGGTACCGCTGATGAAGAATAAAATACTATGTGATTTATAAATAAATGTTTGATTTATAAACAAATGCTTGATTTATAATTAAATGTTCAATACATAAATGGAAGCTTAGCAGTAGCTGAGCTTCCATTTATAGACATTAATTTACAGCTAATTGGTAATAAGAAGGCGTTTAAACAGATAAGAAGGGACATATTGTGATATTTGGTAATGTAAATGTAAATTATAACGGTCTCGGGTATTCGCCCGTGTTGGTACGCGTACTCGATTGGTTGAAGTCTACGGATTTTAAGCAGCTGCCATTGGGGCGTCATGACATTGACGGTGACAATATTTTTGCCATGCTGCAAGAAGTGACGACTAAAAAAATAGCAGATACGCGACCTGAATCACATAAGGACTATTTAGATGTTCAGTTCGTCATCGATGGGCAAGAAAAGATGGGCTTCTTACCGGATTATGGCATTGAAAAGGTAACAGAAGCACATCCGGACAGAGATTTGTGTTTTTATGCTTCGGAAGTGACCGATGAAGGCTTTGTATTAGCCACGCCGGGGACATATGTTATTTTCTACCCGGAAGACATTCATCGACCATGCTGCGCCGTTAATGATGAGCCTGCCAAAGTATTAAAGATTGTGGTCAAAGTAGCTATGAAGTTATTGGCTTGATATGCTGTTTGTGATTGTAATCACTAACTTATTGGCTTGATAAGCAATTGGCGATTTGTTACAATAGCAGTAAATGAAGGACGACCGGCTTATGGCCGG
>NZ_HF986182.1:0-26448 GCF_000431435.1 Veillonella sp. CAG:933 | reverse complement strand
GGCCGGTCGTTTTTAGTACTTTGATTCGAAGGATGAAAATATGGATAGAAAGTTTTTAGTCGGTATCGGCCTGACGCTCATGGGCGGTATTTTATGGGGATTATCGGGCGCCTCATCACAATTTTTGCAGCAACAACGCGGCATCACGCCGGAATGGTTATTGGTCGTACGCTTATTAATCTCCGGTGTTGTCACCGTTATGGCCGCATATTGGCAAGGGCACGGTAAGATTTTTGAAGTGTTTAAAACGCCAAAAGATGTGATTGGTGTTCTGGTGTTCGGTTTGCTCGGCATGGCCTTATGCCAATACGCCTACTTCCGCTCGATTTATTATGCCGGTGCGGGCATTGCCACCGTGTTACAGTACTTAGCGCCGATTATTATTGTGCTCTATATGGCCATTCGGTATTTGAAATTGCCTACTTGGGGCGAAACCATAAGCATCGTGTTGGCCACCATAGGGACGGCTATGATTGCGTTACAGGGTAAGTTGTCATTGGCCGGTATTGATGAAAAAGTCCTCTTTTGGGGTTTGCTTTCAGCCGTGGCGGTAGCTATCTACAGCGTTCAGCCGGTTTCGTTGTTGCGCCGTTACGGCACGGGTCCGATTGTCGGTTTTGCCATGTTGTTTTCGGGCATTATCATAACTCCTTGGGCTAAGCCGTTTGATGTGCCCGGTGAATGGGATATGTGGACATATATTGCTTTTTTTAATGTGGTTGTGCTGGGTACGATTATTTCCTTCAATGCCTATTTGGAAGGGGTACGCCGCATTGGTGCCGTAAAAGGTTCCGTATTATCTTCGGTAGAGCCGATTTCGGCAGCCCTACTAGGCTGGGCTTTATTGGGCAGTGAATTTTTAACCACCGATATTATCGGTTTTGTTCTTATACTATCGACAATATTTATTTTGGCTCGAGAGAAAAGTAAATAGTATTGAGTGGATAGTTCCCGATAAATTCGTTTTATCCTGATGATGACACATCGAAATACTTAGATAATATATATTGACATATCTCAAAATTAAGATATAATAAAATTATGAGTAATAAAGAATTACAAGATATTTTTAAAGCACTATCTAATGAAAGCCGCCTAAAAATTTTACAATGGTTAAAAGAACCGTCGAAGCACTTCCCGCCCCAGGGATTTCATATGCCTGAGGAAGACGCGTTTAAAGGAGGAGTCTGTGTAGGGAGTATTCAAGAAAAATTAGGCATTTCGCAATCGGCCGTGTCCCATTATTTAGACCTTATGCAACGGGCCGGATTATTAGAGTCCGCTCGCTTTGGCAAATGGACATATTATCGCCGTAATGAAAAAGTGATAGACAGCTTTAAGGCAGAAATTAATAGTACGCTTTAGATAAAAAGCAGTGTTTGCTGCTTTTTATTTTTTTTGAAATATCTATGCATCTGTATATGATGATTTGTTAGGGAAAGAAAAAAATAAACTCATCCGGCAACGGGACAAGTTTATTTTGCAGTATTCAAAAGATGTGATGACCATATTTAACAGTACTTGGCCTATTATTATAATCTTAATTTAAAGTACACCCAAATGGCGTTGGCTAAGAATAGCAGACCGCTAGCCCAGAAGAGGGCGGTAAAGCCGAATTGCCCCATGAAGAGCGCACCGCCCACAGAGCCGAGGAAATAACCCAAGAACTGAGTCGTCTGGGTATAGGAAAAGACTTGGCCGGAAACGGTTTTAGGGGCATGAGTGGAAATATACGTGTTGAGTGACGGTAATAAGCCGGCGAGCCCAAGCCCGGTTAAAAAGCGTAAGATACCAAGTTCCAAGGCCGAAGTGACATAGGCCTGCGGAATGGTAACGAGGGCTACATAAATTAACGAACCAATGAGGATAGGCCGCGGACCGATGCGATCTATCCATTTGCCTATATAGGAACTGCTCAACATTTGCGCAAAACCGGTTGAGGCAAAGACGAGTCCTGCCAATAAGGCGAGTTGTGGTGTATCAGGCGGTACAATTTCGCTCAAGTACACCGTAATAATCGGCTGCAAGCTCATCAGAGAGAGTGCATAAATAAAAGTAGAGGCCGCTACAATTAACAGCTCATGGAAGTTCGGTAATTGTTGACGCAACTCTTTAAAATTGTGGGCCACCTTGTTTGGATCCGGTGTAAAGGACTCGTGAACAAAGAAAAACACCAGTAAAAAGGCGGCGCCTAAGAAGCAGGCAATGATGAAAAAAGAGAAACGGACGCCAAACATATCGGCTAAGTAACCGCCGATTAAAGGACCGATGAGTGAACCGGCCAAATTGGACGAGGCCAGCACCGACAAGGCCCAACCTGTTTTTTCTTCCGGTGTTTCCGACGCCACGAGAATGATGGAAGCGGAGAAAAAGCCGGACACGAGACCGTGTATAAATCGGACTAACACAAGCTGCAATGGCGATTGTACGAAGCACATGAGCAGATTACAGAGCATCATCCCAAAACTGGCTCGCAGTAAGGAAATTTTGCGACCTTTACGGTCGGCTAAGCGGCCCCAATAGGGAGAAACTAATGCGACGACTAAATATGTGATGCCCATCGCCAAGCCTGACCAATAGGCTGTCTCGTTTGTTGTGGTGACGCCCAGTTCGTTCATATAAATCGGTAATAGCGGCGCCAATTGGCTGAGCCCCAAGGCCGATAAGAACGCGCCGAAGAAACAAATGTATACAGTGCGTTGCCAAGCAAGCATATAAATCCTCCTTTTGAATTTGTTAGTAGATGTTTTAATTATACACTTTTTTTACAAAAAGTGCATATGAAATGACTTGACAAAATGGAGGTACTTCTCTATACTCTAGCTAAGGTAAAATACCATAGCAACTTGCTATGGATATTTTAGTTATAAGAAAATGTTTTATACATATGATAGAATGCGATGACAAAGACGGTTATTTCGGGTAATTCTCAGCGAGCTGACAGATGGTGCGAGGTCAGTGAATGAAGAAATAACGAATCACTTGGGAGCATATGAAGTTTTAACTTTATCGGTGAGCACCGTTATATGCGTGAGTGGCTCTTTATGAGTCAGTAGGGTGGTACCACGGACTATCGCGTTCGTCCCTTCGGGGATGAGCGCTTTTTTTATTAGTTGAGAGGAGAGTATTTATGGATTACGGTAAAACTTTGCATTTGCCTGCAACGGAATTTCCTATGCGCGGCAACTTGCCAAAATGCGAACCTGAGTATTTAAAATTTTGGGAAGACAATAAAATCTACGAAAAACGTTTGGAATTAAGAAAAGGCAATAAGAGCTTTGTCTTGCATGACGGACCTCCGTATGCAAACGGCAAACTTCATATCGGTCATGCCCTTAACAAAACGTTAAAAGATATCATCATGAAATATAAAACCATGCAAGGTTTTTACACTCCATATATTCCGGGCTGGGATACGCATGGTTTGCCAATCGAACATGCCATCATCAAAAACACCGGCCTTAACCGCCATGAAATGAGTCCACTTGATCTTCGCGCTAAATGTAAAGAATACGCTTTGCAGTGCGTGGAAGAACAGAAAAAAGACTTCATCCGTTTCGGCGTACTCGGCCGTTTTGAAGATCCGTATTTGACATTAAAACCTGCGTTTGAAGTTAAACAGCTTGGTATCTTCGGTGAAATGGCTAAACGCGGATACATCTACAAAGGTCTTAAAACTGTTTACTGGTGTACTCACTGCGAAACAGCCTTGGCTGAAGCGGAAATCGAATACCATGAAAAGAAATCCTTCTCTATCTATGTAAAATATGCGTATGTAGATGAAGTAAAACGTACGTTGCCTGAAGGCGTGGATCCGGCTAAAGCCTATGCTGTAATCTGGACAACTACACCTTGGACATTACCTGCATCTCAGGCCATCTCCGTAAACCCTGAACTTGAATATGCATGGGTACAGGTTGGCGATGAATACTACTTGATGGCCGTAGAACTCGTTGACTCCGCTATGAAAGATGCTCAGGTTGAAGACTACAAAGTGGTTAAAACCTTCCCGGGTTCCGACTTGGAATTGGCTACTTTCAGGCATCCGTTCATTGACCGCGAAGTTAGAGTATTATTGGGTGACCATGTAACACTTGAAGCCGGTACCGGCTGCGTTCATACCGCTCCTGCACACGGTGAAGAAGACTTTGGGATTTTCCAAAAATACAATAAAGAAGGCAAAATCAACACGGAAATCCTTTCTTTCGTTAATGCTACCGGTAACTATGTGGCCGCTGTAGATAACGATCGTTACGGCGATACGGAAGAACCGTTGGCCGGCAAAGAAATTCACGAAGCCGAAGTGCCTATCTTGAAAATCGTAGCGCATAACGGTGCTTTATTGCATAAAGGTACGTTGCGTCACCAATACGCACACTGCTGGCGTTGTAAAAATCCGGTAATCTACCGTGCTACCGAACAGTGGTTCTCTTCCGTTGACGGTTACCGTAAAGCAGCCCTTGACGTTATCGACAATCAGGTACAGTGGATTCCTAAATGGGGCCATGACCGCATCTATAACATGATTGCGGACCGTGGGGACTGGGTAATTTCCCGTCAACGTGTATGGGGCGTACCAATCCCTGTATTCTACTGCGATTCTTGCGGTGATTATGTAGTAAATGATGATACTATCAAATCTGTTCAAGCTTGGGTTGCCAAAGAAGGATCCGATGCTTGGTGGAATCATACAGCTAAAGAATTATTACCTGAAGGTTTCACTTGCCCTCATTGCGGTCATGGTGAATTCCACAAAGAAACGGATATCATGGACGTTTGGTTCGACAGCGGTTCTTCTTGGGCCGGCGTTTTGGAAAACGAAGGTCTCGATGTACCATGCGCTATGTACCTTGAAGGTTCCGACCAGCATCGCGGTTGGTTCAACTCTTCCTTGCTTACCAGCGTAGCTACAACCGGTCAAGCACCTTACAACTCCGTATTGACTCACGGGTTCGTAGTTGACGGTGAAGGCCGTAAAATGTCTAAATCCGTAGGTAATACGGTAGCACCTTCCGACATCATCGATGTGTACGGTGCCGACGTAATGCGTCTTTGGGTATCCTCCGCGGATTACCAGGGCGACGTTCGTTTGTCCAAAGACATCGTTAAACAGTTGTCTGAAGTATATCGTAAGATCCGTAACACATTCCGCTTCTTATTGGGGAACTTGGACGACTTCAATCCGAATACAGATAAAGTGGCTTATGAAAACTTGTCTGAAATCGACAAATGGGCTCTTCTTCGCTTGGAAGAAGTTCGCCGCAAAGTTACGGAAGCCTATGAAAACTACGAATTCCATATCTTGTATCATACAATCCACAACTTCTGCACCGTTGATTTGAGTTCCTTCTACTTGGATGTAATGAAAGATACCATGTATGCTGAAAAAGCGACGGCACAGGCTCGTCGCAGTGCTCAGACTGCTATGTATGAAATCGTAGCAACCTTGGTACGTATGGTAGCACCGGTTCTTTCCTTCACCGCTGAAGAAGTATGGCAGTACATGCCGAAAGAAGACGGTATGCGTGAAAGCGTAATGCTTGAAGATTGGCCTACCGGCAAAGAAGTTCATTATGATGCAGCGTTGGCTGAAAAATGGAGTAAGCTCTTGGCTCTTCGTTCCGAACTTACAAAAGCTTTGGAAACGGCTCGTCAGAATAAAGAAATCGGTCACTCCTTGGATGCATCCATCACAGTATATGCTGACGGCGATGTATTCAAACGCTTGAACGAAGTCAAAGACCAGTTGGCCGCTTTACTCATCGTAAGTGAAGCTCATTTGGTTGAAGGTCGCGATTCGGCTCCGGCTGAAGCGGTGGCTACCGAAGAAGGTCACTTGAGCGTGGTTGTAAAACCAAGTGAATTTGAAAAATGCGAACGTTGCTGGATTCATCGTGAAACAGTAGGGCAGAATGCAGAACATCCTACATTGTGCCATCGTTGCGTAGATGTATTAACTAAATAATTTCTGAGCACATCGCTGTTCAGTTTGAAAGAGAGAAGACCCCTTCTTTGCTCCCGGCCTACAGCTTCGCTGATAGGAAAGGTCGCGGCAGAAGGGGTCTTCTTCTCTTTCTATCCAGAGTACGGTGCGCTGCTGCTCGGAAATTATTTAGTCAGGGGGAGGAGGAATGGTTGCTTCGGAAGACATAGTCTCCTTTTCTGCTCAGAGTACGATAGCACCGTAGGCTCGGAAGTTATTTAGGAGCGGGGAGCGAAAGAGGTGGAAGCGCTCCCTGCCTGCAGCTATGCTGCAGGAGCGGTCGCAAGGAAAGAGAGTGTATTCTTTTCTTCGCAGAGTATGTGGCGCTGTTGCGAGGAAGTTATTTAGGCGTAGTCCGCTTTACTTCGCTCGCTACGGATGTGTTTTTTAGAAGTTGAATTTTCTTGAAGTATATAAAATAAATATATATCTGTGAGAAATTTTTATAGTATAATTGAAATGATTATAAGTGATGATATAGCGTGTGGGGAATAGGGGGCGTGGAATGAGATATTTACGTGTTTTCTTAGCTGTAGTTTTATTGCTGGGGATTTTTGCAATCAATAATAGTTTATATGCTGCTGATTGGTATTATGTTGGCAAGAGTGCCAATGAGGATACTTTTTTCATCGATAATGAAAGTCTTGAAAAAACGAGTTTACAGGCTAAGTTATGGGTTCGCAAAGGTAGTCCTGATGGTACGACTATTTATTATTTGATGGGGATGGATCGAGATTCGCGGACGGTAAAGGTTATTTCGCGTATCATGTACGGGCAAAATGGTGAGGTTCTTGAAGCAGGAGCAATTAATAGTGAGTGGCTTGCTATTGTGCCGGATTCACCGATGGAATGGGTTTATTCGCTATTGTGGTAAATGTTAAGGTGTAAACCGCATGTTGGTTATTATAGTTTTGTGGTAGTTGGGGGAGATTAATAACATGAAATTTATGCGCATTGTTTTTATGGTATTTGCTTTACTAGGTTTATTCGGTATCAATAACACTTCACTAGCTGTTAATTGGGATTATATTGGCAAGAATGTTAAAGGAACGATGCTTTTTGTTGACACGGATAGTGCTGAAATAAATGCTGAACACGCCAGAGTATGGGTTAAGATGGAATATCCGGATGGGGCATCAGATATTTTTCTTGTTGCCATGGCTCGCCGGGCAAAGATTATAAAATACTTCTCCTATGCTGTTTATGATAAAAATGGCGTGATTACCAGTGCCGGCGATTTCTATGACGGGTGGAAACATATCGTGCCGGAGTCGGGCATGGAGGCGGTGTATAAAGCAATTTGGCCGTTTAACTAAATAGCGTCTGAGCCGTTATGGGCTCTGGGGAAAAGAAGCATATATCTTCCTCGCTCTCTGCCTACAGCTTCGCTGATAGGAAAGGTCGCTTCGGAAGATATATGCTTCTTTTTGGTGCCCAGGGTACGATAGCGCTGTTGCTCAGAGGTTATTTAGTGGCACGGGCTAGATGGCTTTATAGGGGAGAAGGGGGAGATTGGAGGTTATTTAGGAGAGAACCGCATTGCTTCGCTCGCTACGGGAGATGTGAGGTTGTATTAGAGTAATGAGCGGAGGTGGCGTGACTCAGAGGATAATTTAGGGGCTGCCCGCATTGCTTCGCTCGCTACGGGGGATGTGAGTTTGTATTAGAGTAATGAGCGGAGGTGGCGTGACTCAGAGGTTATTTAGGAGTGCTCCGCATTGCTTCGCTCGCTACGGGGGAATAAATGAATTTTATTTAAGAATTATTTAGTCCGCTGTAATATTAAGATATGCTATAATTAGCATTAAAGGTATTAAATTATAAGGTAGTCAGTGGCAGGGGTTATTTGTTTGCTGAGTGGATATAAACGAAATTAGAGGAGGTTTTGAATGGCAGCGGATATTACAACTTTTGATAAGAAATTTTTAAAAAAGCCGATTAAGTTAATTGTTTCAGATGTTGACGGCACGTTGGTGGATACGGATAAGCACATCAGTGACGTGACGGTACAGGCAATGAAGGAGGCCATGGCAGAAGGTATTGCGGTGGCGGTAGCCAGTGGCCGTGCATTCGGTGAGATGGGCGAGGTTCTTCAGCGTTTGCCAGAAATTGAAGAGTATATTTGTAGTAACGGTGCCGTGGTAGTTGAGCAGAAGCATGGCCAATCTAAGGTGATTTTCCGTCAGTCGTTCAGTAATGAAGAAGGTTTGTGGCTCATGGATCAACTGTTGCCGTTTGATGTATATATTGAAGCGTATGGCGGTAAAGATATTTTTGGCACAGCCGATGAAATGGAGGAGTTTGCCGCTAATTTGTCACCGCATTTGATTCCGCTTATGAAGGCAAGCCGTACGATGGTGCCAAATTTGCGCGATTATATTGTAGAAACTGGTATGGATTTGGAAAAAATCCAATTGTTCTACGGTACGGAAGAAAAGAAGCAGGCGATTTTAAAACATTTTGAAGGTGATGACCGTTTTACGATTATTCAATCTAGTGAAGGCAATTTGGAATTCGTACAACCTGGGATCAGTAAAGGCCGTGCTGTAGCAGCGTTGGCTAATGAATTGGGAATCACAGCTGATGAAGTTATGACTATCGGCGACAGCAACAATGATTTAACGATGCTTGCGTATGCAGGCGTATCTTTCGCCATGGCCAATGGTGAGGCTACGACGAAGGCAACGGCTAAATACTTGGCACCAACCAATGATGAAGACGGTGTGGCGCAAGTTGTACGTGCTGTAGTAACAGCTTCCAAAGAGTTGGTGAAATAATGAACGGCAAGGAAGCTGATTCGTCTGGGATTGGAATTTACAAGGGCGATGTTTCAAGCGAAATTAAGCCATGTAAGGATAAGGCGCAGGATAAGGTCGGGGCTATGGCCGGATTACGTTGGCGCTTTGTAGTGAATGGCGAGCGATGCGTCAAGTGTGGTGCCTGTGCCATGGATTGTCCTGTGCAGATTATTGTGGAGCAACCACAACAGTTTTTTATCGGTAATGGTTGTATCGGTTGCGGTGATTGTTATGAAATCTGTCCGGTAGGTGCTATTGAGCGCGTAAAATCAAATGAATAATAAATATGTAAATCGAATAAATAATAAACGTGCAAATCGGACGAATGATGAGTGTAACATGTAGACTTGCACAGTAGCAAAAATAGAAAAATCGGGTTCATTTTATATAACATGATGAATATAAGCGATTAGTGAGTATGATAATATCGGAAACGGTATTTGAATGCGTGACTAATCGCTTTTTATATTTGAGTCCCATTCTTATAATTGATAAATAGCTCTTAAAAATTCGAAATTTCATACTGATAACTGTTGTCGGAATAGATTTTATTTAAAATAATAAGCAGGTATTCAAGATATGTCATCTTAATTTTTTGTATTACGTTGACAAACTTAATGATAATGAGATGAAGTTGAATTTTAATTCCTGTTTGTTTAGAGGGGGATTTTGAAAAATAAGATTATATATAGTGTTTTAAAGGAAGTTTTCATGAGTTAGTATTGACAGTTACTATCATTTTATATAAAATAATGTATGCAATAGAAGAATTTTTTCTCAATTCTATAATTTTTAATACATAATAAACGAATGCTAAGTAGCATAGGACAATGTAATATTTGTAGCCAAAAATTTGGCCTCTTTCGACAAGGTTAGCACTGCGCGACGATTTCAGTTGGCTTGAGTAAGCCGATATGTAATAGTACCTCATATTTTCAGGTAAGTGTTATTGGAATCAGGGACGTATACTGTTGACCTGTTTTTATGTCATAACGAAATGAGGGTAGTTGATGAACGATGTCGAATTAATGACACGCCAAGAACGCCTGCAAGAGTTACAGACCGCTACGAAGCATCGAACTGAAACATTGGGCAGTTGGGCCGTACCGGTTCTGACTGCCTTTTTATTATGCGCAATTATAGCCGCAGTAGCCTTGGGCAGTGTAACAATCTCGGCAGAGCAAGTATTGGCGGTATTAAGTGCAAAATTAACGGGGAGCGTGGTGCCTGAGTCGGTGCCACCCGCTATGACGGATATTATATGGGATATTCGCATACCTCGTGTCATATTGGCCGCATTAGTCGGTGCCGGTCTTGCTTTATCCGGCGCTATAATGCAGGCGTCGGTGCAAAATCCGCTGGCGGAACCTTTTATTCTGGGAATTGCGTCCGGAGCCTCAGTGGGGGCGGTTGTGGCGATTCTGTTAGGTCATTTGTTAGGAGTCGCTAATGTAGGCGTGCCGCTGTGGGCTTTTGGCGGTGCCATCGTGGCAACCTTGGCAGTACTTGCCTTAGCCGGTATGGGACGACGTATTTCTACGGTTAAGCTCGTCTTGGCCGGTGCAGTTGTGAGTGCCTTATGTACGGCCCTATCTAATTTTATTATCTACATGGCCGGTGATGCGGAAGGCATGCAAAGTGCCGCGTTTTGGACGATGGGCTCCTTAGCGGATGCGAAATGGTCTATGCTTGGTTGGCCGGCACTTGTGGTCGGTTGCATGACGGTGTACTTTTTATCCCAAGTGCGTGCCTTGGACGCCTTACTACTGGGCGAAGAAATGGCGGTTACGCTGGGGATTAATGCGACGCGTAAACGGTACATCTACATGGCCTGTATGGCGCTTTTAACGGGCGTGCTCGTTTCACAGTGCGGTATTATCGGGTTTGTAGGACTCGTTATTCCTCACATGTCGCGCGCCTTTGTAGGTGTCGGTCATAAGCGCTTACTGCCTGTAGTTGTGCTGGGCGGCGCCATTTTCCTTGTGTTGGCCGATTTATTGTCGCGTGTGCTGTTGCCGGCCGGCGATTTGCCAATCGGTATTTTGACAGCCTTAATGGGGGCGCCGCTCTTTATGAAACTTCTCTTTGGTTCGAGTCGGAATTTTGGTGGTTAGGAGGCCGGTATGAAAGAAATTATAGTAAAAAATCTTAACTACCGCGCCGGTAACAATCAAATTCTAAATGATTTATCACTCACCATTCCGGCCGATAAATTTGTAGGCCTTATGGGGCCGAACGGTTGCGGTAAATCGACCCTTTTGAAACATCTGTATCGAGTCCTTCCCATTCAGCAGGGTGAAATTACTTTTGACGGTACGCCGTTGGCGGCGATTCCGCTTCGTGAAGCGGCTCAGCAAATCGGTGTAATGGGACAGTTTCATGCAGTGAACTTTGATTTTACGGTGTGGCAAATTGTAATGATGGGTCGTACGCCGTATAAAAAAGGGTTTGACGATGACACGGAAGAAGACGCACAGCTTGCTATGGAGGCCCTCCGAAAGGTTGGCATGTGGGACCGAGCTAAACGTAGTTTTGCTTCGTTATCCGGTGGGGAGCAGCAACGTGTCATGTTGGCGCGTGTACTTTGCCAACAGCCGTCGTACTTGATCTTAGATGAGCCGACGAACCATCTGGATATAACGTATCAGTTGGAACTGTTGGAAGTAATTAAAGGTCTTGGTGTCGGCGTCATTGCAGCGCTCCATGATTTGAATTTGGCTTCGCTCTTTTGTGATGAGATTTTTATCATGAAAAAAGGTCAAGTGGTAAAACATGGTACTCCTTCAAAGCTCATCAATGAAGATTTGATTCGTGATGTATATGCTGTGAAGAGTGTGGTATCGGCTCATGACGACGGTACGCCGATTGTGACGTATCGCAGGCAGGGCCTCAGTGGAAACTCGGGTGAGTCGCCATGATGTCATGGTGGGAACGATGGAGTCGGCGCTTAATCGGCTTGGTTGCGCTTTGTGCCTTAGTATTAGTTGTGTGGTTTGCGTATACTAACGGCCGTTGGCAACCTGTCGGTGAGGTAAGTGCCAATCAAGGCGGTATTGTTATTCAAAACTTTGACAGTGACGGAAATCCAATGAGTTTTGAATATGAAGAACCGCCGAGTCGTGTGATTGTGACCTATCCGGGGGCGACGGAATTACTTATTGATTTGGGCCTCGAGAATCGAATTGTCGGGACGGTAGAACCTTATGGTGAAGAGCCGGAGCGATATCGCGAGATCTATAGTCGATTGCCCTTGGTAACGAATAGTTATGTGCCCAGCCGTGAACAGGTTATGGCGTTGCAGCCGGACTTGCTGATGGGCTGGTCGCATCATTTTACACCGGCCGCATTGGGTGATGTGCGGCAGTGGTATGAACGAAATATCGGTGTATATATTGTGCCGGCTACGATTCGTAAGAATCAGCCGACTGTGGAGAGTACAGTATATCCCTTTATTGATGATACGGGACGGCTTTTTCAGGTCCCGGAGCGGGCAAGTGCCTATAAAGAACAATTACAAAAGCGAGTGCAAAAGGTGACTGAACAAGTAAATCAACGGAACTATAAGCCGAATGTCATTATTTTACAAGCCCATGGGCATAGTACTTACAGCTTATACGGACCGGTTTATCTTGTAGATGACATTGTCAAAAAAGCAGGTGGTCATAATCTGACCGACCGGCAGATTTCAGTTGTGGGGCCGGAACGTGTGTTGGCGTTCGACCCGGATGTAATTGTGTTTGTGACCGTAAGTCAAGGTAATCGTACGCCAAGTGCTGAGGAGGCGATTGCCGAATTGTTAAAAGATCCGAATTTGCGTAATATGCGTGCTATTCGGGAGCGGCGTATTATAGCCGTGCCGTTTGCGGATGTTAACAATGGTAACGGTCGTGTGGTAGATGCCCTGGAGAGAATCGCTCAGGGATTTGAGGAGGAAAAATAATGAAATTGAATCATCGCCATGGTGTAAGTAAAGCTGTTTTGACAGCTTTGGTAATTACCGCTACGAGCGGCAGTGTGTGGGCCGCCGACTACGATGAAAGCAATTTGCAGGATTTAGGGAAAGTTGTGCTCGTGACAGCCAGTCGTTTGTCGGAAGAAAAAGTGGACATTCCGGCGGATACGACAGTTATTACGGCCCAGGAAATTGAAAAGGGTAATTTTAATAGTGTATCGGACGCGTTGAAAGCGAACAATGTGCCGGTAGTGCAGAAAGGTTTTGCATCCTATCCGGAACTCAACGGTGACACCCGTGTGCTCGTTATGGTGAACGGACGAAGAATGAACTGGGATCATTTGATTGTATCCGGGGACAATAATGCTATCGATATTGACCAGTTCCCGGTTGAAAATATTGAGCGTATCGAAGTGGTTAAAGGTCCTAACTCTGCACTTTACGGTGAACGTGCCGTAGCCGGGGTTATTAACATTATTACTAAAGAAGGCACCATGGGTCAGAAGACTACCGTTAAAGGTGAAGTCGGCAGCTGGGGTTACTGGAAAACCGGTATTACGGCGCAAGGCGGTGATGAAAGTAATGCGTACTTCGTATCCTACAGCAAAACGCGTCAAAAAAATTATCACTACAAAGACAGCAACGGTAACTCTCATGAATTCCCGGACAGCTCTATTAACCGCGATAATGTAACGGCTCGTTTTGACCATTACTTCGACGACGACCGTATGACAGTGGACTTCTCCTATAGTCATCGTAAGGACGGCTTCGGTATCTACCTTAGCGATCCGTTAAACGGTGTGGCTTACGGTTCCGGCATGAAGAGTAATACAACCGACATGAGCTATGGCGTGACCTATAACTTCGGTTCCGATTCCGGTACCTTCGTACGTGCTTACCGCAATACTGAAAAAGCGGATGCACCGTTTGCCGGTACCCCGTATGAACATGATTTGGCATTGTTTGGCTTGGAAGGTCAAAAAACTTGGAAGCTTGGTGATCATACTTTAATCAGTGGTGCAAACTTCACAAAAGAAGATATTGATGAAACGAATGATGGCGTTTCCTTTAGTAAAGGTGCTAAAACAAAAGCTGCTTATGTGGAAGATAAATGGGAACTCGGCAATGGCTGGACTGCGAACCTTGGTACTCGTTATGAACATCACAATACCTTCGGCGGTGACTGGGCATCTCATATCGGTTTAAATAAAAAACTCGATGAAAATACCCATGCTTATATCTCTTGGGGCCAGGCCGTTAATAACCCGACTCTCAAGATGTTATACGCTAACTCACCGTACTGGATTGGTAACCCTGATTTGAAACAGGAAAAATCTCATACCGTAACATTAGGGATTGACAGTCAAGTATCCGATCGCTTACTCGTATCGGCCAGCATCTATGAAAGCAAATTGAAAGATGCTCTTGATTGGGTATGGGATACAAGTATTTCCAAAACTGTGTACTACAACGTAAATAAAGAAAAACGCCAAGGCCTTAACTTGAGTGCTACTTATAAATTGGACGATGCTTGGAAACTTCGTGCCTCTTATAACTTCTTGCGTCAGCGTGTTGATACGGGCAGCGGCATGACGAATGATGATAAGAACCGTCATCCAAATTCCTATGGCTTGGAAGTAAGCTATGAAAAGAACCGTTGGTATGTATCCAATAACTTCCGTTATGTAACCGGTCGTTCAACCGCTTATTACACAGATTCCTCTTACTTTAACTGGGATTTGAACGTAAGTTACAAGTTGAGCGATTCTACGAAGATTTATGCTCAGGGCTTGAACTTGACGAATGAATCTTATGAAGTAGAACCTTACAATTACCCGGTTGGTGCGTATGCTATGCCGGAACGTCATTATGTAGTCGGTGTGGAACATAGCTTCTAAGCTTATCCGTATTTTTGAAAAAGAAAACTAAGGTTGCAATTAGTGTGTAAGTTGTAGCCTGAAGTTTGGCATAAATGGTTACGTCACATTGAGTGTGGAATGTGACGAGCCATTTAAACGCTAATTAGTTGTTTGTATCGATGTGTGATTAGGCATGTGTGTTTAGGAGGAAATGTAATGAAATTGAATCATCGCAATGGTGTAAGTAAAGCTGTTTTGACAGCTTTGGTAATTACCGCTACGAGCGGCAGTGTGTGGGCCGCCGACTACGATGAAAGCAATTTGCAGGATTTAGGGAAAGTTGTGCTCGTGACAGCCAGTCGTTTGTCGGAAGAAAAAGTGGACATTCCGGCAGATACTACGGTTATTACGGCTAAAGAAATAGAAGAAGGCAATTATAATAATGTATCAGATGCGTTAAAAGCCAATAATATTCCGGTGATTCAGAAAGGCTTTGCCGCTTATCCGGAGCTTAACGGCGATACACGCGTACTCGTTATGGTGAACGGCCGTAAGATGAACTGGGACCATTTAGTTGTATCCGGCGCGTCCAATGCGATTGATATTGACCAGATTCCGATGGATAACATCGATCGTATCGAAGTGGTAAAAGGTCCTAACTCGGCACTCTATGGCGAACGTGCTGTGGCCGGGGTTATCAACATTATTACGAAAACGCCGACAATGGGTCAGAAAACAACCGTGCGCGGTGAACTCGGCAGCTGGGGTCATCGTAAAGGCACTGTGATTACGCAAGGCGGCGACGAAACGAACGGTTACTTCGTGTCCTACACGAAAGAACGTCGTGACAATGTACATTACAAGGATTATCAAGGCAACAGTCACGAATTCCCGGATACCTACATTAACCGCGATAAATGGACGGCCCGTTATGACCGTTACATCGGTGACGATCAGTTGAGCGTAGATTTTAGCCGTGTTGAAAAGAAAGACGGCTATGGTATTCGTCTTAAAAATCCGCTTACCGGTACGGTAACCGGTGCCGGTAATGTGAAAGATACAACGGACATGAGTTACGGCGTGACCTATAATTTCGGCACTGATTCCGGTACTTTTGTGAGAGCGTATCGTAATACCGAAACCAGTGATTCCGGCTTCGGCTCCGGTAGTTCGTCCAGCTCTTACAGCCATGACCTTTCTATGGACGGTATTGAAGGACAGAAAACTTGGAAAATCGGCGATCACACTTTAATCAGTGGTGTTACGTACAATCAGGAACATATTAAAGAAGAAAACAACGCAGTTGCCTTTGATAAATCCATGATTAGTAAGGCTGTATACGTTGAAGATAAATGGGAGCTCGGTCAGGGCTGGACGGCCAACTTCGGTACTCGTTATGAGCATCAGGATACGTTTGGCGGTGATTGGGCGTCCCATATCGGCCTCAATAAAAAGTTAAACGATACGACCCATGCGTATATTTCCTGGGGCCAGGCCGTTAATAATCCGACCCTTAAAATGCTCTATGCCAACACGGAGTTCTGGATTGGAAATCCCGATTTGGAGCAGGAAAAATCACAGACCGTAACGCTTGGTATCGATAGTGACGTGAGCGACCGCTTAAGCGTATCGGCCAGCGTGTTTGCCAGCCGTTTGAAAAACGCCTTGTCGTGGGTAAACGGTTATTATGATTCAAACGATAATTACGTACAAGGTTATTATGAAAATGTTAACCGTGAAAAACGCCGTGGTCTGAACCTGAGCGCTACTTATAAAATAGATGATGCTTGGTCCGCTCGTGCCGGTTATAACTATGTGAAAATTCAGCAGGATACCGGCAGCGGCTATGTAAGCTCAACCGATAACCGCAATCCGAACCGTTACAGCTTGGAACTCATGTATGAAAAAAATCGTTGGTCCGTTAACAACATGTTCCAATACGTAACCGGACGCTCTACGGCGAAATATTCCGATTCGTCCTACTTCGTATGGGATGTGAATGTAAACTATAAATTGAACGAGAATACGAAGGTTTACGCCCAAGCATTCAACTTAACCAATGAATCCTATGAAGTGGAGCCATCCACAACTATCGGCTCCTACGCTATGCCGGAACGTCACTATGTAGTCGGCGTGGAACATAGCTTCTAAGCTGATTTTTCAGAAGATTAAAACGTTGTCGGCGTTCAAACTTTAATAATTGATTATTAGTCAAATAGTAGTATATGCAATTTTTAAAACGTTAAATGACCGACTTTAAGGCGGTGATTAATAGATTATTTTATTTAAACAAAGGAGTATCTCATGGAACTATTAGAATTATTTCACCAAGGCGGATTAGTAATGTATCCGTTGTTACTTTGCTCGATTATAGCTATCGCTATCTTGGTAGAACGGGTGCGTACCTATCGTGCGGCTCAATCCAATATGAACCGCTTGCGCGAAGAAGTGCCGGTGTTGGCGGCTGCTAATAATCAAAAAGGCTTGGAAGCTTTATGTGCCGAAGATGGCGGTGTAGCTGCTGAAATGCTTACATCGGCCATTTACCGCGACACCGTTAAATCTAAAAATGCTGCATTACAGGGCGCAGCCGGAGCCATTGCGGGTCGCTTGCGTGCTCGTTTAAGTTATTTGGAAACTATCGTTACTTTGGCACCGCTCCTCGGTTTGCTCGGTACCGTAACCGGTATGATTAGCTCTTTTAGTGTTTTATCCGTGTCCGACGGTCAGCCTTTTGCCATTACCGGCGGCGTGGGTGAAGCGTTGATTGCGACGGCTACCGGCCTTGTTGTGGCTATCGTAGCCCTCGTTATCCATTCCTATTTGGTGCATAAACAAGACGGTCTTATTACCGATATGGAAGAAATCGGTAATGTGTATATGAATGCGGCCGTTGATGTTGTAGCGAAAGAGGCTTAATGTGAATATCAGAAGTCTTCGTACAACCAATAAACCAAAGCTCATGATCATCCCTATGATTGACATTATATTCTTCCTATTAGTGTTTTTCATGATGAGTATGTTATCCATGGTGGTTCAAAAATCCATGCCTGTGAATTTACCGACAGCCACGGCCAGTTCGGTCGATTTGCAGCGTAAGATTCCGATTACCATCACGGCGGATGGCAAAATTTATGTAGAGCAGGATGCGTACGATTTGAACGGTATGGCCAAACGTCTTGAAGCTGAAAAAGCTAAAGGCGGTGATTTAACGATTATTCTCAGAGCCGACCAACGTGCGCAGTACGGTGAATTTGTTCAAGTTCTGGATACGCTAAAAAATATGCAGCTCAATAAGATTGCCGTAGCTACCGAAAGTAAGTAGGTGATAGTATGAGTGAAAACGTACAAGAGGTAACGCAAAAAACGTCGCAGTTTGCTCATATTTATAAAAATCGTTGGCGCATGGCGATTACCACATCCGTCATTATCAATGTGGCGTTGATGAGCGGTATGGTATGGTCGTTTTTGCAAAAACCGGAACTCGTGCCTGATAAAACCCCGATTACCATCAGTGTAGTCGGTGATGCGGGTCCTTCGGCGGGGCCGGCTGTAGCAGCGCCGCAAAAGTCGACGGTACAACCGCCGGCACCGTTAACCGAAGAGCAGATTGCGGATATTAAAAACGGCGTGCCCGTAGAACAGGTGATTAAAAAAGATACACCGCAGACGCCAACAGCACCGGTAGCACAGGCTGCAACCGGTTCGTATGCCGGTGAAGCGGCCGGAACGGGCGGCGGCAGTGGCAGTGAAGCCGGTGAAGGAACCGGCAGTGGCGGCGGCAGCGGTCAAGGCGGCGTTGCCGGCGGCGAAGGTACTGAACCGGCCGGAGATATCGTCATTGATGCGGAATATTTAGGACCCCGTTCATTACCGGGTAAAGGTAATGTTGTTGTGTATGTACTGATTAATGAAGCGGGCCGAGCTGTGGATGTAGATATTATCAGCAGCAGCGGTAACGGCTCGTTAGATCGCTGGGCGTTGCAACAGGCGCGCAGCAGTGCGTACCGTCCTAAAACGGTCAACGGAGAGCCGGTTGTTTCCGAAGGGAAAATTGAGTTTGGCAGTTAATTAAAATCTAATGGGCAACTGAATTAGTTTGGTAGGATGGTTTTAAGACAGTTGCCGCTAAGATGAGCCGTAACAGGAGGGCAGGTAGGTCGCTCTCCTGTTTTCCGTTCTTATACTGTAAAGTTGAATTTCAAGTTGCGAATATGAAATTGTAATAGCAATTAGTAATGCTAAGTTATATTGATTGCCAAAGGGCGATTGTGGTTTTGTGTGCAGTATAGTTATACGGTGTTGTATAGCTTGAGTTTTGAGAGAGGAGACCTCGTTAATGAAAACAAATGGTGTGCGTGTGAAAAAAGGCCAAGCCGTGCTGGCCGGTCGTGTATTGGGCGCTTTAGTGTTAGGCGGTTTATGGACTGTTACGGCCGGTAATCAGGTAGAGGCGGCCCGTGATTACAGTAACTTGCAAGACTTGGGTAAAGTTACGCTAGTGGAAGAAAAGAAAGAGCCGGTAGTAGTGCAGGCGGAGCCGGAAACAGCGGCTGAAGACACGTATGCCGGCGGTCAGGTATCTCGTAAGAGCAGCATCGGTGTTCTTGGCAAAAAAGACTTCATGGAAGTGCCGTTTAATGTCATTTCTATTTCCGAAGAAACGATGCAGAACCAGCAGGCTAGCAATATTATCGACGTAGTGGCGAATGATTCGTCGGTTACGGATTTGACCTTGTCCGGCGCGTCTAACGCATGGAGTATCCGCGGCTTTAAAACGACCCAGCAGGATGTGCAGTTGAATGGCATTTACGGCGTTGCTCCGCGTTACTACACGGGCATTGAGTACCTTGAAAACGTTGAAATTCTAAAGGGGCCGAGTGCCATGCTCAGCGGTATGGCGCCGAATGATACGGTAGGCGGCGTTATTAACTATGTAACGAAGCATGCCGGCGACGAAGATAAAAATACGGTGACCCTAACTTATGGTGAAGGCCATCAGTTCACGCAACAACTCGATATGAGTCGCCGTTTTAACGACGGTAAATACGGTGTTCGTCTCAATGTACTAAACCGTGGCAGCCAGGAAGATGCGTACAAGAATGAATCCAACAGTGCCAACACCGTGTTCATGGGTTTTGACGCCAAAGGGGAACGTTGGCGTACGTCCCTCGACATGGGCTACATCTATAACGATATTGAAAACCCACAGTACCAGGTAACCATGTCGCAGGCTACGGCAAATAAGCTTACAGCCTTGCCGAGTGTGAGCGATGATGCTACCTTCGGAGCACCGGATACCTATCGCCGCGTGACTGAGAAATTTGCCTTGTGGAAAGGGGAATACGACCTTAACGACGATTGGACTGCTTGGGCTGCTTTTGGTATGCGTAATACCTCTCAGGACGGCTTATCTAACCGTTTCTTATTGAATAATGTAAACGGCAACGCCAGAGTCAGCTATGTACATAATCGTCAGATTAATAAGGCCATTTCCAGCGAATTCGGTGTTCGCGGTCATTTGCAAACAGGCTCCTTGTCTCATGAAGTAAGCATTGCAGCCTCTCAGGTTCGTTACAAAGTATACGAAGATAAACCGACCGTAACGCCAACGTATACAACCAGCGTGTATAGTCCTTCTTGGCAAACCTATACCGACGGCAGTTACGGTCCGTACTTGATTCGTGATAATCGGGTGCAGCAAAGTGTGGGTATTAACGATATTATCTCCACGGCGGATAATCGCTGGAACTTTATTCTCGGCGGTCGTATTCAGCAGGTAAAAGACACCTCTTACAGCTACAGCGGCAGCACGTTAAAGAGCACGACGCGCTATGACGAAACGGCCTTTACACCAACTTTTGGCATCGTTCATAAAGTGAACGACCGTATGTCCCTCTACGCCAACTATGCGCAAGGTTTATCCTTAGGTGAAACGGCGCCGGATGGCACGGAAAATGCGGGCCAAACTTTTGCACCGTATAAAACGACTCAGTATGAAGTGGGCGCTAAATTTGATTTTGGCAAAATTGCCACTACAATCAGTGCCTTTACTATGAAAAATCCAAGCTTTATCACCACGGATGACAACTACTATGCCTTAGCCGGTGAACAGCGTAACCGCGGTATTGAGCTTAGTGTATTCGGTGAGCCCCGTGAAGGTACCCGTATTTTGGGCGGTATTACCTTCATGGATGCTAAATACATTACCTTGGCTTCTTCCTATGCCGGCTACGAAGGCAATCAGGCTACCGGGGTACCGCGTTGGAGCGGCGTAATCGGGGTTGAGCAAGACATTAAGAGCGTGGAAGGTTTGTCCGTTAATACGCGTTTGACCTATAACGGCAAGGCCTATGTAAATATGGCCAATACCCTTAGCACGAGCCCATGGGTTCGTTGGGACTTGGGTGCCCGTTATAAATTCACTTGGGACAAAACTCCGTTAACTGTACGCGCCAATGTGTACAACGTACTCGATACCGTAAAATGGCATGCCCTTCAAGGCAGCACCACGAATGCTATCTACTTAGGCAAAGGCCGTACCTTTACCTTATCCGTTTCTGCTGATTTCTAATCGAGGTAATACATGAATTGGAATCGAAGACCCTGGCTATTGGGCCTCTTATTGCTAATCGGACTCCTGCTGTTGGCGAGTTATTCGCTCACCGTGGGAGCACGCCATATTCCCTTGCCGACGATATGGAAGGCGCTGGTAAACTATGACCCTTCGCAGGTAGACGAGTTATTGGTGCAAACGTTGCGCGTACCGCGACTCCTGTTGGCCGTGGCCTGTGGTATCAGTTTTGGCGTAGCCGGGGCTTTGATGCAGGGGATAACGAATAATCCCATGGCCAGTCCGTCCATAATGGGGGTTAACTCCGGGGCTGCCTTAGGGTTGGCGGTGGCTATGATTTTCTTACCGGATAGCAGCTTAAATGTGGCCGTATTATTTGCCTTTGGCGGGGCCGCGTTGGCGACGGTTATCATTATGGCGTTGGCCAATCGCAACGGTAGTCGTATGTCACCGGTTTTTCTCGCCTTAGCGGGAACGGCGGTGAGTGCCGTATTATTAGCCATAACTCAGGCGCTGGTCGTCTTTTTTGATGTGGCGCAGGACTTGAGCTATTGGACGGCCGGCGGCATCAGCGGCGTGCGCATGCCGCAAGTTCTCTTGTTATGGCCGTGGACATTGGTGGGGATAATCATGGCGATTGGTTTGTCTAAATCGGTAACTCTTTTGAGTTTCGGCGAGGAGATGGCCATCGGCCTGGGCGGTCATATGGGCCGTATTCGGTTCTTGGCGGGTCTGGCCGTATTGATTCTTTGCGGTTCCGCCGTAGCTATTGCGGGGCCTATCGGCTTCGTCGGCCTTGTGACACCACATATGGCTCGCCAATTGGTCGGTATCGATTACCGCAAGGTAATTCCTATTACAGCTTTATTGGGAGCCATCTTACTGGTTGGTGCCGATTTGGTAGCGCGCAGTGTGGCCGCTCCCTTTGAAATACCGTTAGGTGCCATTACAGCGCTTATCGGCGTACCGTTCTTCCTTTATTTAGCGAATCGAAAGGGGGCCCGGTAATGACACTTCGTCAAAAACAGTTCGCAGTATATAGCACCGTATTTCTGGCGCTCTTATTGCTGTTCTTCTTTCTCCATGTGAGTACCGGCTTTACCTATTATTCGCACAGCCATTTATTGGCTATTTTATTAGGGGGCGGCACGGCGGAAGAAAATACCGTAGTCTTCGACTTTCGCTTGGTACGGGCGGTATTGGCCGTGTTAATCGGCATGGGCTTGGCCTTATCGGGCGCTGTATTTCAGCAGCTCACCCGTAATGAATTGGCCGGTCCGGGCCTTTTGGGCGTCAATGCCGGTGCCGGTCTGGGCGTTATGATTTTAATCTTTCTGACACCCGTGGATCAGGGCCTTCCCATTTGGTCGCTGCCTATTGTAGCGGTTGTGGGAGCGCTCATCGCGGCGGGGAGTATTTTTGCGCTGGCTATGCGTAAAAATGAAGCGGGCGGTACCTATGCGTTGGTACTCAGCGGCATTACCTTGACGGCCGGTATTCATGCCTTGCAGACTCTTTTAATAGTTCTTTTATCGCCTGAAAAGTTTAATCAGGTCAACACCTGGATTATCGGGAATATTGCAGGCAACACCTGGGCTCATGTGTTAATTTTGGGTGCGGTGGTTATCGTATTGGCACTCATACTGTATGCCAATCGGACGACCCTCAATATTCTTACGCTTCGCGATGAAACGGCTATCGGTCTTGGCGTATCGCTTAAGCGCAGTCGTCTGGGCTTCTTAATTTTGGCTGTTATTTTGGCCGCCACCTGCGTGGCCATCGGCGGCAGCATCGGCTTTATCGGGCTCGTGGCACCACATATTGCCAGACGCTTAATAGGAGCCGATTGCACCTATGTATTACCGCTTACGGCGTTAATCGGAGGGTGGCTTTTGGTAACGGCCGACTGGGTTGGTCGCGTTATTATCGCACCGGACGAAATGCTGGTGGGCATTGTGGTAGCCCTCATCGGGGCACCGTATTTTCTATTTATTTTGGCACGGAAACGGGGGTAAGTCATGGATCATTCTAACAAAACAGACATTCGGATAGAAGGCTTGCGTACAGGTTATGATAAAACGGTCATTATCGATAACTTGAATCTTACCATTCCACGTGGCAAAGTAACGGCCTTAATCGGCTCCAACGGTTGCGGCAAGTCGACACTTCTGAAAACGATTTGTCGTATTATTACCCCTATGAGCGGCACGGTGTATTTAGACGGTCAGGATATTCATAAAGAAAACACGAAAGTGTTGGCTAAAAAAATTGCTATTTTGCCGCAACATCCGACGGCACCGGAAGGGCTTACCATTCGTGAACTTATCGCTTATGGACGAGCGCCGTATAAGAACGGTGTTTTCACCCGTATGAAGCGGGAGGACCGTGATATTATCAACTGGGCTCTTAAAGTTACGCATCTGGAAGATTTGGCGGACAGACCGATTCATCGCCTGTCCGGCGGTCAACGGCAACGGGCCTGGATTGCCATGGCCATCGCGCAGGATACGGAAATCCTCTTCTTAGATGAGCCGACCAGCTTTCTAGATATTGCCCATCAATTGGAAGTGTTGCAATTAGTGGCTGAGCTTAATAAGACGTATGGCAAAACCATTATCATGGTGCTTCATGAACTGAATCAGGCAGCTCGCTTTGCGGATCATATTATTGCCATGAAAGACGGAGCGGTTCGGTTTGAAGGCTCGCCGGAAACAGTGTTTACGGCTGAAATGTTGGCCGATGTGTTCGGCATAACCGCCATGATTATGAAGGACCCGCTTACGCGCTTGCCGTTTTGCATTCCCCAAAACGTGGGAGGCTCTTTATGAGAAGTCTAAAAGCCGGAGGAAAGGCTGTGGTAAAAACTGCAGTAAAACCTGTAGTAGAATCTGCAGTAAAAGCTGTAGTAAAACCTGTGGTAGAAATTGCAGTAAAAGCTGTGGTAAAAGCTATGACGCTAAGAAAAACGGCGATGACACTGGCTTTTTTACCTATATTGCTTGTGGCCGGATGCAGTTTTGAGGATATGAATTGGTCCATCAAACCGAGTTTGACGGCGGTAACGGCGAAGGCGAAGCCTTTATTCGACCCGAATGAGCTTAGAAGTGATGCACCGGCGGCGATTGATGCGGAACTGGCGAAGCGAAAAGTGCAAGTTCAAAAGAAAGCGGACGCTCTTTTCACAGAACAGGACGGACAGCTCATCTTAAAACACAAATACGGTACCACCGTAATCCCTAAAGAGGCCAAACGGGTTGTGGTTATTCGCTTAGAAGATCCTATGGCGGCCTTGGGGGCGCCTATGGTGGGGGCATACAACCCGCCGACTTTTTACCTTCATGATGAATTGACGGCTGAGGGTGTGGAACCTATCAGCATTAATGAAAACATTAAGGCCATCAACATGGAACAGGTGCAGGCCTTGAAGCCGGATTTGATTCTGTTGCGCGATTCTTTTGACCGCAATACCTATGTGGCACTCAGTAAAATTGCGCCTGTAGCGGCATTAAGACTGCAAGATACGGAGGTTACGTTGCTTGCGCTGGGTCGTATTCTTCAGCGTGAAAAACAGGCGGAAGACCGTTTGCAGCTCTATTATGACCGTGTTAAGGAAGCGCGCATGGAAATCAAGGCTCATATCGGGAATGCACCGGTAGCCTTGCTGCGCGTTATGCGCAAAGAAGTGCGCCTTTATCCGTATTCGACGAACGATATTAATCGCTTCATGTATGAACTCTTGAATTTGCGACCAGACCCGATGTCGGTGGCGCAGGATTCGGGGGATACGAATGTGGTGTCGCTCGAAATGCTGCCGGAGCTTAAGGCGGAGTATTTAATTGTAGCCAGCGGCTATGGTCCAAGCAGCAGCGGTAATGCGGGAGCTGCTCAAAAATATTATGAAGAGCTGCAAGCCGACCCTTTGTGGCAGACCATTCCGGCCGTCAAAGACGGTCATATTCTCAACGTCAACCCCGTACTTTGGAATGCCCACGGCATTATTGCCAAAGAACGGGCCATTGAAGATTTGCGGCGCTATCTGACGACGGTGAAGTAAAATTTAATTTCACGGAACGTTATTTTATGAATTGTCAATGAGTCATTTTTAATATAAAATATAATCATGATTAGACCTTTTTGACATTCAATCTTAGGGACGATTGATACAGAAATGAATTGTTTAGGGATAATGTATTAGAGGTGACTTATGAAACGAATAATAGCTTTTCTTATGATGATTCTTTCAGTGGTAATCATCGCCGGTTGCGGCACGGAGACGGCATCGCCTAATGCAACGCATAAGAGTATTTTCACGGATCCGGAAATTATTACAAAAGCCATGGCTGAGCTTCGTGAAATGCCGGAGTTAAAGGGCAAAGATTTGAAGCTGTTTCAAGATGTGACTGTATCGGACATTGATGGTGAAGGCAATGTCATTGACCTTGATGTGCTAAAGCCGGATACGACCGACAAGGTTGACCATTATACCTATATTGATGGCAAGTGGACTGGTCCGGAACCGGTGCAGCTCACCGGTGACGGCAATATGGACGATAATATCATGCCTATTAACAGCATAGATTTTTCAAAAGTCACACAGATCTACAAGATTGCTGATGAAAAGGCCAAGGCGATTGAACAGGGGCAAGTCAATAAGAGCGTAATCTATGAATTCGATGTGGATGCGCATATGTATCGGGCTCATATTCATATTGAGGGAGCTCGTGAAAAATACACCGGCATCTTTGATGCCAATGGTAACCTGCTCATGATGCGAAAAGACTGATTTGAAAGTTAAAATAGGACGTAAAACCAAAGACCGGTTCAAAGGGTCCTATGGGCCTAAAACTGCAATAGTTGGACATGAATATAAAAAGGTACATAAAATATGCAGCATAAATTATGCATATTTTATGTACCTTTTGTTTTTGATTAGTGCTATACTATATTTCGAGAGTTATTAACGTGAGTTAGGTTCATCGCCATGAAAGGCGGTGATACTAAGACTGTATATGAAGCCTTATCTTTAATGATAGCTTTTGCTACACTTGTGGTATTAATTATTTCTTTTAAAAGATAAGAAATAAACCTAACGTAAAAGAAGTATTAGAGGTACTTCACACGTTAGGTTTATCATTTACTCCGTTTAGATGAGCCTAACGCCGACACACGTTAATAACTCTCTTTGTGTCTTAAGTATAACACAAGTGTGTTGTAAAGGCAAAAAAAGTGGGCATAAAAGATAAAAAAGTGTTGGTTAATTGTAAACTGAAATTGAACATATA
>NZ_HF986181.1:0-1224 GCF_000431435.1 Veillonella sp. CAG:933 | reverse complement strand
ACTGGCAGGAGTGGCAACGTGATGGGAAGGATGTCCCGAAAATTCACCCAACGCAAAAGCCGGTTAATGTAATCAAAAAACTGATTGAAATCTACACCGACCCCGGCGACGTGGTAATTGACCCGGTGGCCGGCAGTGGTACAACGTTACGAGCAGCCCGAGAATTAGGCCGCCATAGTTATGGTTTCGAGGTTTACAAGCCATTTTATGAAGCGGCAAAAAAAGAAATGATAAACCCGAAAATCTTTGAAGATAAACAAATAGACTTATTTGAAGGGGTGATGTAAATGAGTAAATTTCCGGAGTGGTTAGAAAACACTCATCGATATAGAGAAACTGACGATTTTAATTGCTACCGGATAACCGGCGAAACGCGCGAGGTTGTTCCACCGGTGCGCATTAACTATAAGAATAGTGCGATGCCTGATGAAATGTTTAAAAAACACCGAGAAGAAATTATTCGGACTATACCGGATTATGTACATGTTGCGAATTAAAAAGTGAAATTCGGCGCCTTATGCGCATTGGTTGTACGCGTTGGTGCTATGGGTGCCACGCGAAATATTAACGAAATAGGGGGAATTATGAGCGTATTTGAAGTTATTAACGTTCTAGATATTGTCGATATGATTGTAGATTTTGAAGAAATTCCACTCAATGGAAGAACGGTAAAACTAAGGAATGAAATTAAATACAAAGAGTACGATTTATATCTAGGCAAACCGGGAGCATTGAAAAGATTAGAAGAAGCAGTAAAAGCATATTATCAATACGGAATCGAATGCAGAAAGAAGGCACAATATGAAACTGAAATTTAAGAAATTAAGAGATGTAAAAACGCCTACATATGGAACGGAAGGCGCTGCATGCTTTGATTTTTATGTCCCAGATGACATTGAATATAAGTTAATGAAAGGTTATGACACAGGCATAAAAGTGCCGTTAGGGTTAGAGGTCGAAGTGCCAGAGGGTTATGCATTATTTATTGTGCCACGTAGTAGCATAGGCGTAAAAACACCGTTAAGACAGTCAAATAGCGTAGGGATAATTGATAGTGATTACCGTGGAGAAATTGCAGTAATTTTAGATAATTTAAGCGGTAAATCGTGGATTGTTGGAGCAGGTGAAAGAGTAGCACAAGGATTTGTTTTACCAGTACCAACTGTGAAATTTGAAGAGGTTGAGGAATTAAGCGAAACAACGTAACAGAGCCGTGGGAATATC
>NZ_HF986180.1:0-6736 GCF_000431435.1 Veillonella sp. CAG:933 | reverse complement strand
CAGCCGCGTTAGGTGCGGTATGGTAGCCGTAGGAAGAAAGCCTAAAGTTGTATAGCGTGGCGAAGTACCGCAAGGCGATAAGAAAGAGAATTGCAGATGATAAGTTTTAATAACGTGAGTGATGCGATTTACATACCAGAAGAGCAGATAAAAGACATTTACAAAGCATCAAAAGGCAAAAGCAAGAGAGAAGAGGCGGCGATAGTAAAAGCGGATATTGAGAAGCACAGAAGAATTTTAGATAAAAAATTAAGAAATAACAGTTTTATACCGAAACGGCATAATACAAAGACCATACAGGAAAATTCCTGCAAGAAAACGCGAAAGATCGTTAAGCCGAAATATATGTATGAGCAGATGGCACATCATGCTATTATGCGTGTTTTCGTACCTATTGCAATGCGCGGAATGTACTACCACGTATACGGGAGCATACCGGGGAAAGGCGTACACAGAGGCAAAAGGACGGTTGAAAGATGGATACGGGAGGACGGCAGGAATTGTAAATATATTTATAAACTGGATATCCGGCATTTCTTTGAAAGCGTACCACATAGGCGGTTAAAGAAAGCGATTAAAAGGAAGATCAGAGACAGGGATTTACAGAAGAAATTATTTCTCATTATCGACAGTCACGCGCCGGGGCTGCCGCTGGGATATTACCCGTCTCAATGGTTCGGGAATTTCTATTTACAGCCTTTAGATCATTTTATAAAAGAAAAGCTGCGGATAAAGCACTACATAAGATACATGGACGATATGGTACTATTCTCAAACAATAAAAAGGAACTGCACCGGGCAAGGAAAGAAATAGAGAAATTCGTACATGAAGAGCTGGGGCTGGAGATTAAGAAGAACTGGCAAGTATTCAGATTTGACTATATAGACCGTAAAGGAAAGCACAGAGGCAGACCGCTTGATTTTATGGGATTTAAGTTTTACAGAGACAGAACAGTATTACGAAAGAGCATCTTGAAGGGCATCCGGGCGAAAACCAATAGAGTGCGCAGAAAAGGGAAAATAACGTGGGTAGATGCGGCGTGTCTCTTATCGCGTATGGGCTGGATGTGGCACAGTGATACTTACGCATATTACGAAAGATACATAAAGCCTTATATCAAAATAAAAGTGCTTAAAACACTTGTTTCTAAGCACGCAAGAAAGGAGAACGAAAAGAATGGAATGGTACAGCGCAGAAAGCACGGCAGAAGAAAAACCAAAGGAGCTGGACATAACGAGCAGCCCGGAAACGGTATATATGCGCCGGAACATTACCCAGCAGACAGTGCTTGACGAAGAGGGAGAAGAGACGGGAAAGAAATGGGTATATGAAGAGTGCACACAGAATAAAGCGGAGTATGAACAGCAGCAGGCAGCGCTTACAAGCCCGGTCACAACAATGATTATGCAGGAAATTGCATCATTACAGCTTGCGCAGGCAGAAACACAGATCACACTTGAACTGATGGGAGTAGAGGGGGCATAAGGATGTACGAAGCATTAAAAAGAAAGTACGAGATGGGATACATTACAAAAGATACGCTGAAAGGCTGGGTAAAGATTGAAAAGAAATTAGCCGGGCGAGGAATTACAGAGCAGCAGTATGAAGAAATCACAAAAGAGAAATACACCGAGTAAAGGACGGAGAACAGGGGCAGAAAATGGTGGAAGATATCATAAATTATGTATCCTCTAACTGGGTGGCGTGGGTATTTGCAGCAGGGTATGGCGTACTGATCGCAATGCTGAAAAAGGAGCGCACACAGAATAAAGCACTAAGAGAGGGAGTACAGGCACTATTAAGGCAGGAAATTATAGATTTCTGCCTGCGATACGAGGACAGAGGGAGCGCGCCAGTATGGGCAAAGCAGGCAGAGGAAAAGGCATATAAAGCATATGAAGCATTAGGAGGAAATGACGTAGCACACGCCATGCACGAAAGATTTATGAAGCTGCCGCCCGTGGATGGGAACGACACGCCGGAGAGAGCAGAGGATTGAAATGGCAACAAGGCAGAAAAGAACAACAAGAAGAAAAAGAAGAACAGCGGCAATAAACTGGCTGTGGGAGTTCAGTAAGAAAGTAGTCTGGACGGTAACAATTCTATACGCCGTTTCGTTTGTGTTCGCTATGCTCATAAGCTGGCAGGAAGTACAGTTTTTAGGAAACACGGCGGCAATTACAACGCTTATTACAGAGGCAAACGAAACTTTTCGGGTGGTAGTAGGCGGTTACATGATTAAGGCGGGTGTAGAAAACGCCTGCAAGATCGTAAAAAGCAACAGGACGGAGGAAGTACAGCAGACAGAGAACGAGGAAGAAGCGCAGGGATAGGAGGCGCAAAGATGCTTGATTTTATACTGGCATACTGGAAAATTCTTTTAACCGTGTATCTGATCGGCGCAGCACTGACATTTGCAGCAACGGGGATTTTCCTGTTATGGACAGGAAAAAAGGAAGACGAAGAAAGGGAGAAATACCCGGAGTATTACGAGGATATGGATAATATCGGGCGGTGGGGATACTGCATAATTGCGCTGGTCGTAAGTATCTTAGTAGGAATAATGTGGGTAGGGCTGCCAGTCGTATTAGCCGGGGCGCTGATATTTGACTGGATAATGAAAAAATACCCGAAATTATGGGGGCAGTTTGGAAATACAGAAGAGGACGAAAGCGAAGAAATGGAGAAATGAAAATGGAGAAGATTATTTTTGTAGCAGCAGTGGTTTTGATTGCAGTAATGGTACTTACGTTATGGGTAAATATCATTGTTGCGATCACAAAAAAAGTAGTGGCATGGGATAAATTCCCGGTACAGGTATGGGTAATGATTGTAGCCGTTGTATCAACGGTAGTAGCGGCGGCAGCGTTGGCGCAGTATTTTGGCATTGTAATGTTATGGTATTACTGGCTGGCAGCGGTAGTTGTCGGGCTTCTCGTATGTTATGCGGCTATGTTCGGTTACGATAATTTGTATAAACAGATCAACGAGACTTTACAAAAGATAAGGGAACTGCTGGCAGGAACTACAAAAGAAGAATAAAAGCGGGAGAAGAATATGGCTGTAAAAATTGGACATGCATCTATTGACGAGAGAGGGAAAGCGCAGGGCGGAAGTGCTGGAGATCAGACCGGGAAAGAGGTTTGTACAAGGAGCTGGTACAATAAACCGTGGATTTGCGTAATTAGACCAAAGAGCGCAACGCACGCGGAGAAGATCGCAAAGGCTATGGAGCAGGCTTGTGCGAACAATAAAATTGGTTACGATCAGTACCAGCGCACAACGCTCTATACACAGGCGAAAGCCTGCGGGTGGGATTTAAGCAAGATTACTACGGCTTGTGAAACGGATTGCAGCGCCCTTGTAGCTGTATGCGTCAATGCTGCCGGAATTACGGTAAGCAAGGACATTTACACAGGAAACGAAAAGAGCGCGCTTAATGCAACAGGAAAATTTGAGATACTCACGGCGAGCAAATACTTAACCTCTGACGCATATCTGAAACGCGGGGATATTCTGCTGGCAAGCGGGCACACCGCTATTGTGCTTTCAAACGGTTCAAAGGCAGGAGCAAGCACAGGAGGCGGCAACAGTTCCGGTTCTGTATCATCCTCAACAAAAGCAGAGGCAGCGCAGGATTTTGATAAGTCGCTGGCAGGAACGTATAAAGTGACGGCATCCGCGCTGAATATCAGAGCCGGGGCGGGAACGGGCAAGAAGTCATTAGGAACAATCCCGAACGGGAAAACGGTACAGTGCTATGGATACTATACGAAAGTCGGCAGTGTAAAATGGCTGTACGTTACATATAACGGCATCACGGGATTTTGTTCCAGCCAGTATTTGAAAAAAGTATGATGAACCGGGAAGAGGCTGGGAAAATTCTGGCAGCGCTTGTGATTTGCGGCAGCAATAACAGGAGTTGCGCAGAGTGCCCGGCATACGACACAGAAGCAGGAAGAGACGCACAGCAGAGAGCTTGCAGCGAGCTTTTAAGCGAAGAGAACGTAAATACAGCACTGGAAATAATGAGAGGATGAAAAAAGAGCGGGATGGCACAACAACCATTCCCGCTCTTAAATTACGATCTGCTTTGAAGCTCAAAAATAATAGTATTGATTTTGTTTTGATTTTCGGAATTGTTGAGACAGCGGATAACCCGCGCTTTTCCGTCTATTGTCTGCAATTTTATTCCTATGTAATTCCCCATCTTTTTTTCAAAGCCGGAAATCTGCTCAACGGATATGATCTTATCAAAAAGAACACTTTCCGTAGCAGTTTGGTTGCCGTCCTGTTTGTAGTAAAAACAACGCTTGTTCGTTAAGGATAAAACAGCTACGGAAAAGACAAGATTTTCAGCCTCACACTTTCCGTCTATGCTGATCTCTATATTTTCCCCGTCAAGCAACATCTTTCCAAACAGATTATTTGCCCGGACATCACAGACCGCCTGTTTTTCGGGCTTTTCTTTCTTTTTAAACAATCCCATAAAATAGACCTCTCTTCCTTAAAAGATATCGTTTCCGACCTTTAACACAATTTTAGGCGGCGAATGTGTTAAAGTCAAGAAAAATTCTGATTATTAACAAGTGGTGGACAGGGGAACAGGTAAAAGATGAAAATTTACAGCTACAAAGGAAAGAAAAACCTTTGCGGGCGGCGCATTAAAATGGCGAGAGCAGAGAAGCGCATAACGCAAACAGACCTTGCGGCAAGAGTACAGACACAGGGGATAACACTGGAACGCGACAGCATAAGCAGAATAGAGATAGGCACAAGATTTGTAACAGATTATGAGCTGAAAATATTTGCAAAAGTGCTGGGCGTAAGCATGGAATGGCTGACCGCAGAAGATGAAGCGCTACAACAATAATGCTGTAGCGTTTTATTTTTTGTTGAAAATGGCTCAATGAGTATAAAAGCATTGACAAACAAGCTCAATGGGTATATAATAAGATTACAATAAAAGAGACGGAAGAAAGGACGTTGAAACATGAAAGCGGTAGAAGGATTAAAAAAACATGATTACATTGTAGAGTGCAAAGACGAGGGCGGCGAGGTTTTTGGATTTGACACAATAGAAGCAGCGGCGGAATATGTAGAAAAAATGTTTCCGAAAATGACAAAAGAAGAGGCAATAGATGGAATAAAGAATGATACAAATTGCGATTGGGTATTATTCGAGGATGGGAGCGTAATATTTAGATATTACGGAAAAGGGTATAACGAAAAATACACAGACGAGTTAAGAAATACAGGGCACAAGATGTAAAAGGGGAGTGATGATATGACGATAGAAGAGGCGCGCAAAAAGCAGGGAATGAGCAGGCGCGAGGTATCGGACTGGCTGGAGATACCATACAGGACATTGCAGAACTGGGAAAACGGGGAACGGAAATGCCCGAAGTATATAGAAAAGCTAATTGTAGAAAAAATATTACAGGGCAGACAATAACAGAGTTTATGAAAGCCGCAGAGTTTGACAATCTGCGGCTTTTAATTTAATATGGATACGAAAGAGGCAAGGGATGGCGAACAAAAAGGGCAGCAGACAGTTGCAGAAAAGGGATAGAATAAGAATAGAGGCATTATTACAGGCTGGGCATTCAAAGGCGGAAATAGCGGGCATGATCGGAGTACACAGGAGCACTATATATAATGAGATCAAGCGCGGACTATATGAGCATCTGAATAGCGACTATACAACAGAAATGCGATACAGCGCAGACCTTGCACAGCAGAAGTATGAGGAAAATTTAAAGGTACGCGGAACACAGCTTAAAATAGGTAATGATATTAAGCTGGCAAATTACATAGAGGATAAAATCATTAACGAGGATTACAGCCCGGCAGCAGTGCTGGGGCAGTTGACAGCACAGGGAAAGTGGGCGGAGTTTGATACAAAGATATGCACAACTACGCTTTACAGCTACATAGACAAAGGAATATTCCTTAAATTATCAAACAAGGATTTGCCAGTTAAGGCAAACAAAAAGAGGCAGTATAAAAAAGTAAGGAAACAGCAGAAGAGAGCAGAGGCAGGGGAAAGCATAGAGAAACGCCCGGAAGAGGTAGAGAGCCGGGAAGAGTTTGGACACTGGGAAATGGATAGCGTAATAGGACAAAAGAAAAAATCTAAAAATACTCTGCTCACACTTACGGAGAGAAAAACAAGGGATGAAATTATATTCAAGTTACCAGATCACACGGCAGGGGCAGTAGTAACGGCTTTAGATACATTAGAGAAAAAATGGGGAGAACTTTTTAAACAAGTCTTTAAAAGTATCACAGTAGATAACGGCACGGAGTTTGCGCTGTGCGAAGAGCTGGAGAGATCAGCGATCAATGAGGGAGAGAAACGGACAAAGCTATACTATTGTCATCCTTATAGCTCATGGGAGCGCGGAACAAATGAGGTAACAAATAAGATGGTACGCCGCAAAGTACCGAAAGGCACAAACTTTGACGGAAAGACAGAGGAAGAGATACAAGAGGTAGAGGACTGGATAAACGGGTATCCGCGCCGGATACATGGATATCGCAGCGCGGCAGAAGTGTTTGAGGAAGAGATAAGGAAACTTGCATAGATTGAATGAGGATAAAAACGGGCTGACAATCACGCCAGCCCTAAAGGTATGTGGGCATATATGCAAAATTAACAACATAAGTAGAATGGAATTATACAAAATGCTGAAAGTGAAATTTTGTCGAAAAAAAGGTTGAAATTTTTCAATT
>NZ_HF986179.1:2993-19482 GCF_000431435.1 Veillonella sp. CAG:933 | reverse complement strand
GTCGAAACCCGCACTCTGGCTATGTTCATTTCATTAAAAATGATTACCTTATATTGTTCAGTTTTCAAAGATCTGCGTGTCAGGTTTTTTAACTTTCATCGCCTGACGACTTAATCATTCTATCAGTGATAGAGGATTATGTCAACCACTTTTTTACAACTTTTTTACTATTTTTACACCACTAGCCGAAAAGCCGCATAAAATAAGGCTTTACAGTTTAATTACAGTGTTCGTCACTCAGGCATCCCCAAGATAACTGTTAATAGTTTCATTAGCTGTTGTAACAAGCTGTTAAAGATAGAGAAAAAGCATCGTCGCAATGACGATGCTTTTAAATGGTGACTCATCCGCGACTCGAACGCGGGACACCCTGATTAAAAGTCAGGTGCTCTACCAACTGAGCTAATGAGTCATGCAATGGCAGGGGCGGCTGGGATCGAACCAGCGCATAATGGAGTCAAAGTCCATTGCCTTACCACTTGGCGACGCCCCTAAGTGGGGTGAGTAGTGGGGATCGAACCCACGCGTAACGGAGCCACAATCCGCCGTGTTAACCGCTTCACCATACCCACCACTGTGGAACATACAGAGGAAAGTATCCCCCGTAACGAATGATATTGTATCATTCTCCGAGGGATACTGTCAACTATTATTTTTAATTAACTAGTTATTTTTTGATTAAATAATCTTTTACAAAATTAGGCAATGCAAATGCCGCCTTTTGTATCCCCTCATTATAGTATTTAGTTGTAAACGTCTGTTCACGATTAGCTTCCCATGTTAATGGGTCATATTTCTTCGAACCCATAGTGAAGCAATGCATCCCGGTTGGATAGATTGGAATAAACGCCGTATAAAGACGGGCAATCGGGAAGTGATTCGAAACATAGCCGAATACTTTTTCAACCAGCGGCTGATGCATCATAGGTGATTCAGTTTGTTGCACAAAAAGACCATCTTCTTTTAAAGCCTTATACGTATTGGCATAGAATTCATCGGTAAATAAACCTTCCCCCGGTCCGATTGGGTCGGAGCAATCTACGATGATTACGTCGTATTTATTTTCAGCCTCAGCCATAAAACCAATGCCGTCACCAATAGTTACTGTGAGTTTTGGATCTTTGCGAATCATGGCATCGGCAATGGTCGGCAAATATTCTTTGGCAAGCTCTACTACTTTGCCGTCAATTTCAATCATGGTTACGGTTTCAACGCAATCATGGCGTACGCATTCTCTGGCTACACCACCGTCACCGCCGCCGATGATCAAAACATGTTTTGGGTTCGGATGCAAGAACAAAGGAACATGGGACATCATTTCATGATAGATAAACTCTTCCCGCTCCGATGCTTGGAACACGCCATCCAAGGACAACATAGTGCCATATTCTAAGCTGTGAACCACTTCAATTTTCTGAAATTCCGATTGTCCGGAATATAAAACTTTATCGATTTCTGCGCTCAATTTCAAATGAGCGGACTGATTTTCTGTAATCCAATCTGCCATTGGTAACCTCCTAATCGATTAACAAGCACTAATCCTACCAAATCAGTGAATACAAATTTGAAAACTCCACCCCTTAATAATTGCAAGCTGCCTTCGTAACCACAATCATACTCGGCAATCATAGCCGGACTTGATATTCACAAGCACCCCTTGATAATTGCAGCTTTCTATAGCCAATTACTGTTGCTTACGTACGGCATAGGCGAAACCGCCGCCCAACATGGTATCTTGTAACCATCTTTTCAGTGAAAAAATGCGTTCAATTTCTTCATCGTATACTACGCAACGCACATCATCATTGTTTTCCGTCAATTTTACGATAGGAACCCAATGCCATGTGGACAAGCCTTTTTCATTACCGCGATGACGATTCAAAAAAGCAACCGGCGAATCACTGCCGAGCCCCTGTTTAATAAAGTTTACTACCTGCTGCAACGGTTGACGACATACAGCAAAGGGGTAAACCCCCATCATCTTCACGGTGTAAGGCAATTCTTTCTTTTCACAATAGTCATTCAGACCTTCCTGAAACCACTGTGTTTTATACAAACCGCCACCGATGCGGGGACGCACATATTGAAACAATTCTTCCATGCGCTTTAAAGCAGCTTCGCCATCATTACTGGTCGTACTATCGAGCAAACCGTCCCGGAACTGCACGTAGCTGATTACCTGTGTAGCCGTCGTCGGGCCGCACCCGGATAAACGCTGCCAATCATCATGATACCATTCTTGGTTATAACCGTAAGAAAAACGGCCGTCTTTTTTCACCTGCAACCATTCAGGATGTTTGAGTGTCAAACTCTCCATATATTACTCAATCCTCTATTACATCAACTTGATTTAACATATAAAATTATTGTAATAGTGACCTTCTATACATAGACCTACGATTAAGCTTAGTCTTCTACAACTTCAACCTTAACCATACGGTCGCCTTGCTGAATGCCATCTACTACATCCATACCTTCAATTACTTTACCAAATACAGTGTGAACACCATCCAAATGAGGTTGTGGTTCATACACGATAAAGAACTGACTGCCCCCTGTATTCGGACCGCGGTGAGCCATGGACAAGGCACCGCGTTCATGTTTGTGCGGATTACCGATCAATTCATCTTTAATGGTGTAACCGGGACCACCCGTACCGTTGCCGTTAGGACAACCGCCTTGGGCTACGAAGCCCGGAATTACACGATGAAATGTAAGGCCGTCGTAAAAACCTTCTTTGATTAATTTTTCAAAATTAGCAACCGTACCCGGTGCTTCTTTTGCAAATAATTCAATCGTAATATCGCCTTTTTCCATATGGATAATCGCTTTTTTCATGCTATTCTACCTCCAACAATGTACGCAGTACATAACTCGACAACATAAGACCCGCTACGGATGGTACGAAACCGCAAGAGCCGGGACTGCGTGAATCGTCATCACGAGTCGGCGTCATCGGCTTTTCAGTGGAAAAAACTACGGTCTGTTTCTTGATTCCGCGTTTGCGCAATTCGCGGCGAATAACTTTGGCCAAAGGACAGGTGTGAGTTTTGCTGATATCGGAAATGCGAAGTAATCCCGGATGCATCTTATTACCCGTGCCCATTGACGAAATACAAGGAATACCTAATTCCTGACAGTTTTCAATAATCGCCAATTTAGCCGTTACCATGTCAATCGCATCGATTACAAAATCTACCTTAATGTCCTTGATAAAATCAGGATACGCTTCCTTGGTATATACGATATCGTAAGTATCTACCTGCATATCAGGTCGAATCGACAAAGCGCGCTCTTTGGCCACTTCAACCTTACGACGACCGATAGTTTCCTGCGTCGCAATAAGCTGACGGTTCAAATTACTTACCGTAACTTTATCGCCGTCAATCAAAACTAAACGACCGATACCGGTGCGCACTAATGCTTCCATGGCAAAACCGCCTACACCGCCGCAACCAAACAAGGCTACCGATTTAGTACCCAAATTTTCTAATTTTTCTTTTCCTACCAGCCATTCTAAGCGGGTAAACATGTGTTCCATTCAAATCTCCCATCAATAATACACTTTTTACTGACTGCCACCAAAGTGACTACTACAAGCTGCCGCTCTTAGGCAACAGCGTTTTAAAAATAAGTTGGCGCTAATATATTTTCGTCAAAAACCGCATCATAGAGTACGAATTCAACGATTCACAAATTAGCGCTTCAACCATTATACCGCAAATTAACGAAATAACTACTATTACTTCTAATTAACGAGTTGCCGGAATTACTTCCAACCAATAACCATCCGGATCGGCAATGAAGTAAATGCCCATGTTAGGGTTTTCATACACAACACAACCCATTTCTTTGTGTTTTTTGAAAGCCCCTTCATAATCATCAACAACGAATGCCAAATGGAATTCGTTATCACCTAAATTATACGGGCGATCCCAATCACGTAACCATGTCAATTCCAACTGATGATTACTGCTGCCGTCTTCCAAATATACGATTTTAAAAGAACCGTCAGCCGGCTCAATGCGACGACCCGGTTTTAAACCTAAAGCGTCTTCGTAAAATTTAATGCTTTTATCTAAATCACGAACATTAAAATTATTATGTACCATTGTAAATTTCATGTTTGTAATCTCCTCTCATCACATAAAAAGTCATACGAACTTATTTAATTTTCTATTTCAAAGTTTACTGCTCAAAATATTTAATACTGCTATTTAATAGTATCATAAATCTCGATATATTGCTATATGATGAAGTAACAATATGACAAACTACTATATGATGTATCACTTTCAACACGCATAGGGCTACCCATTTTCTTCGCCCGTATATCTACGGTACTAAAAAGTGAGCCGTACTGCCCTTATTGGTAGCTTCCACAACCAAATGGGCCGGTATGCGCCCCTTCAATTCAGGCACATGAGAAATAATACCAACCAGGCGACCCGATTTTTGCAATTCCACCAAGGTTTCCATGGCAATATCGAGCGTATCCGGATCCAAAGTCCCAAAGCCTTCATCAATGAAAATCGTATCCAAGTGAATCCCACCGGCATAGGCTTGAATAATATCGGCTAAACCCATAGCCAGCGACAAAGAAGCAAGGAAGGTTTCACCGCCGGACAAGGTATTAGCCGGCCGTTCATAACCCGTATAGGTATCGAGCACCGACAGATCAAGGCCACGATGGCCGCGACTGACACTGTCCGCCTGAGCGCGTCGCAATTCATAGCGCCCTCGGCTCATCTGACGTAGCCGCACATTGGCGGCTACCANNNNTAGCCGCACATTGGCGGCTACCACCACTTCTTCCAAAATAGCCCCCAATACATAGCGTTCAAAGGTTACCCCTTTTTGCCCGGCATTGCCGCCATTAGCAAGCTCATAGAGATTATTAATAAACGTAAATCGTTCGGTTATCGCCGCATTATCGGCCACTAATTTACTGTATTCGGCTAAAACTTCCTCGAGATGACGAACCGTCTCCGCTGCCTTCGTTTCGTTACGCACAGCATTTTCATAGATGACTGATGCTTCGTCCTTCATTTCTTTCGTTACAACCATGGACGGTTCTGCCAACGACGCCAAATCATTGGAAGCCGCCGTCAGCAAAGTTTGTACGCGGTCCACTGCCGCATCATAATTCTTGACAGTTGTTACGAATTCCGTCTTGCGTGCCACCATCGGCCGAAGCTCCAACAAATCAGCGTCACTCAATTTCGACCGGCGAAGTTCCGCTTCAATCTCTTGATCTTTAACCGTAACCTCGTGCATCGTTTCCCGTTGCTGTTTTTCTAAATTTATAATAGTCGTTTCATTTGAGCTCTTGGCCTGTAAATAATCCCGCTCCGCTTCTTCAAATTGAAGCTGTTCCTTTTCAAAAGTGGCGAGCCACGTCTCTTTAGCTTGTAATTCTTTCGCCCAAGAAACCTTATCTATCGCTTTTACCGCCTCTTGATGAAGAGCCAAACCTTCCTGCTTGCCTACGAGCTTCGTGCGCGCATCCTGATAGCTTGTTTCTTTCTCTTTCAATTCTATGCGAATGGTCTCGATAGTATTATTTAAAACTGCAAGGGTATCATTCAATTGTGTGACTTTCTTCTCTTTTACGGCTAAGGCTTGACTACGCTGATTCAGAATAGTTTTAACACTGTCCGCTTCTGCCAAAAACTCACAAGCAACCGTTGATTTTATATCTATATCACTATGTTCAGCCAACCAGGCTGCTATAGCCCTTTCACTTTCTTTGACCGCCTCATCGGCACGAGTCCATTGCTCGGCAGCCGCGCTCTGTCGTTCCGCCCGGGCGGATGTTTCTTGTAACGCTTTACTATACGCTTTTTCCGCGTTCATCATGGCTTCTTCCGAGTATTCATCAGGCAAAACCGCTTTGTGAGGATGGTCCGTAGATCCGCAAACCGGACAGGCTTCATGGGTCTTCAAAGCGACCGCTAATCCCGCTGCCGCAAATTGCCGGCACAGATTTTCCTGATGCGCTCGCTCCATGAAAGCTAATTCTTCCTGCTGCTTAGCTTCTTCATAGGCATGACGCGTGTTAGCCGCTTGTACTTTGGCCGCTGCCCGCTCTTCTATTAACTGCGTTGCTTTTTCACCCAGTTGAACAGCCGTCAAAACAGCCTCACGTTCCTTCATGAGTTGACTCTGATTACCTAAAGCCTTCCGAAGTTCTTCCACACTCTTACCGGTTGTATCCGCTTCTTCCAGCTTAGTTTTTAAAAGTTCATTCGCCGCCTTTACCGCCTTTTCCGCATTTTCAACGTCTTCCCCAAGCTGTTTTAATTCAGTCTGAAGTAAGGTGATAGCATCAAAATGCGCTTTAATCTCGCCGGCCTTGTGAATATCCAAACGATAGGTTTCACTCATAGGTTTACGCTCTGCCAAGGATGCCTTCGTAGCAGTTAGCGTCTCCCCGGTTTTCAGGAGTGCCTCTTTATCGGTCCGCGCAGCTATTAAATCATCGGTAAGTTGCTGCTTTTTAGCTTCTAGTTTTGCCCGTTCCGTTTCTTTCTGAAAAATCGGCGTCACTTGTTCCAAACGCTCTATGATTTGTCGTGATCCATTAACAGATTCTGCTTGTTTCATCAAATCAGCGAGCTCCGCTTGTTTTTCATTAATGGTGGCGCCTAATGTTTGGCGCTTTTCCCCTAATTCATAGTCAGCCAAAATTTTTACCTGATTGGCTTGCGCCTCTGCCAGGATGCCGGCCGCTTTAGTTTGTTCCGCTTCGGCACTACTCAATTTTTCACGCAAATCTGTTTCAGTCTTTACGCCCTCTGTACTCAATAAATACCGTTGACGGTCCACCACCTCACGCGCCGATGCATATACTTTGTCATGTTCTTCTTTGAGCATGTCCTGCAAACGGGCATATATTTCAGTCCGAAAGAGACTGTGCATCAGCGTTTCACGCTCTGAAGTAGGGGCTACCAGGAGTTTACGAAATTCCCCTTGAGGCAGTAATACGACTTGCAAAAACTGTTCCGCTCTAAAGCCCAGAATCTCATGTACCTTTTCCTTAATATCATTGGCGCGACTGCTGAATTCCTGCCATTCGCCATCTTCTAAAACGGCTAATGACGCTACGGCAGCCTGCTCGCGAAAGCCTTCACCGCGTCGTTTCTTTACCTTTTGTTTCGGACACCGTTCAATCTTATATTGACCATCACCTACTGAAAACGTAAAGGTAACTTTCGTCAATGTTTCCGGTGAAGCGTAATCACTGCGCATGCTTGTGCCGCTGCGCAAACCGCCACTGGATTCGCCGAACAAAGCATAAACCATGGCATCTAGAATGCTTGTTTTACCGGCTCCTGTCGGCCCCGTAATAAGGAATAAACTTTCTTCTTTCAAATCAGCAAAGTCCAAGTGAACCGTATCCGCGTAAGGACCAAACGCCGTCATCGTTAAAGTTAAAGGTCTCATGTCAGTCCTCCTTAATCAAACGTTCCCAAAGAGAGTTCATAAATTCCTTCTCCTCGTCACTTAACGGCTCATTACGAACGGCCAAAGCAAAATCTTCAAATAATTCACGCTCTGATAATTCTTTATAATTTACGCGATTGTCGGCAGTCAGTTCCGCCTGCATACGGCCCGTAAGCTCCAAGGACATGGCGTATGGAAAAACGTCACGCAAGCGTGCCATGCCGTCGATAACCGGTTCCGTATCCGCCAGTTCAACTTGTAAATACGTATCTTTGTAAGTTTCATGAAGTGCCGTATCTTGCAAAATATCATTAAAATTGCCTTTAACAATGGCTACATCATGTTGCGCTTCGATACCAACCTGTTCAATTTGGCAGTGGCCCTTTGCATCCATATCAACAATGGTAAATGACTTATTATGATTCGCCTCATCAAAGGAATATTTTAATAGGGACCCGCTATAGCGAATGTTATCGGTCCCCATGCGTTGCGGCCGGTGAATATGTCCCAAGGCCGTATAATTAAACGGCGCAAATACGTCGACCCCCACATTAGCGGTACCGCCAATTACCAAAGGTCGTTCTGATTCACTGGTAATACTGCCGGCCACCATAGTATGAGCCATGCCGACCGTACGCATTCCTTGCGGCACGAGGCTACGCAAATAATCGGCCCAAGCCGCATAGGTTTCGCCATAGGCTACCGCGAGATTTTGCCACTCATCCAAACGCTGCTTCGCCGGAACCGTTTCCAATAAATTGGTCAAAACTGTGCGCGGTTCCGTAAATGGCATAGGACAAAAGGCAATCTCGCCATACCCGTCTTCCAAATAGAGGGGCTCTAAACTGCGGTCCATCCGCCCCCACACATGAACGTGTGATCTAGAATACAAATCACGGCCCATGTCGAGGCGCTCCGCACTGTCATGATTACCGCCGATAACCAGCGTCGGAATTTTATAATCCAAGGCCAACTTAGTAATCACCATATCCCATAATTCCACCGCTTCCACAGGCGGCACGGCGCGATCAAATACATCGCCCGCAATAACAACGGCATCTATCTTTGCGTCTTTCAGCAGCTTGAAAAATTGGTGCTCCAGTACATAGGCCTGGTCATTCGTAAGATGGCGGGCATAAAAAATTCGGCCTAAATGCCAATCACCGGTGTGTAATATCCGCATAGTATCCCTCTTCAAAACACGCTAAACACTGAATTTCTCTATAGGCTCCCTTTTTATAGAGATTTTGAAAAAACTAAACATCTTATACCTTACGCTTCTTTATAAACGCTGCGCAACAAGGCAATTTCCTTCGCATAACCATCCAATTCATTCGGTGTTTCCAAATAGAACGGTAAATTGCGCAGTGCCGGATGATTGATTACCTTCGTAATCGCCTCCAAACCGATATGACCTTCACCGATTTTTTCATGACGGTCTTTATGGGCACCCCGCGGATTTTTAGAATCATTCAAATGAATGGCATGTAAACGGTCGAGACCGACGATTTTGTCAAAAGATTCCATAACACCATCCAAGTCGCCGATAATATCATAATCCCCTTCGTGAATATGGCAGGTATCCATGCAGACACCGATATAATCTTTCAACTTCACGCCATCAATGATTCGGGCAATTTCTTCAAAGGTGCGCCCCACTTCAGTCCCTTTGCCGGCCATAGTTTCTAACAATACGGTAGTGTGCATGCCTTCAAACATGACTTCATTGAGGGCTTCCACAATATATTCAATGCCCTGATCAACACCTTGTTTGACATGGCTGCCGGGATGAAAATTATATAATTGATTCGGCAAAAATTCCAAACGCTCTAAATCTTCGCGCATCATGTTTTTAGCAAACTGACGCAGGGACGGATCCGCAGCACAAGCATTTAACGTATACGGTGCATGACCTAAAATTTTGCCGAAGTTATGCTCCGCCATAAAAGCTTCCAATGCTTTCATATCCGCTTCGTCAAACGTGCGGGCCTTGCCGCCGCGCGGATTGCGTGTAAAGTACTGAAATGTATTGGCCCCAAGGCTTAAAGCCTCTTTACCCATATGTAAATAGCCTTTGCTGATCGATAAATGACATCCGATAGTTAACATTGAACGCTCCTTTATTTTAAATCTATTTAATAATTAAAATTACAATTTTACAATTTATAGTACAACGGCCTAAAATTCCGCCGCGAGTATACAGTATATAATTTAACACCGATACTTTTATTATATAACAAATTACTGATTACTTGCCTAAATTCTAAGTTCACAGCCAAACATTGACAGCCATCCTATATTTTAACAACAAAAAAAGAGCCTTGCGGCTCTTTTTGTTTAATGGGTTCCTTTACGCAAACAGTCAGGGCAAATACCTTCAAACGTAATTTGCTGGCCGGTCACTTTGTAGTGACTCAATGCTTCGACTTCAGCTAAGGTATCTTCCATATTCATATCGTGCAAATCATCAACGCGATTACATACGCTGCAACGCATATGAGGGTGGTTATGAGTATCCCAGTCATAGCGGCTGGAATCATCACCAATATCAAGAACTTTTACAAGACCGATTTTTTCAAAAATTTCCATCGTCTTATATACGGTTGCTAAACTCATGGTAGGATGATCTTGGCGTAAACTCTGATAAATCATTTCCGCCGTTGGATGCTCATTTTGACCATAAAGCACTTGGTAAATCGCAATACGTTGAGGGGTTACTTTGTAACCTTCGGAACGCAGTTTTTGTGCAATATCCATAGCAATCAATCCTCTCTCCACTCGGATTTAAAAGTGTTTCGTGCAACTCTGCACGTTGCCTGCAGCTAAGTTGCTTTAACTAGAATATCAATTCTAACCAATAACAATTATTGGTTAAGTAATTATAGCAAATTTAGTATACTTTGGCAAGATAACCGCTCATCAAATCTAATTATATATGGTAGGATTAGTCTTTGAAGTACGGTTTAAAGGCACCGCTCTTATGTGCTTCCTGACCACCGCGACGGCCTTGGCCTTCCGGATTGCGGCGTTTGGAACGATTGCCGCCGGCACGACGGGAATCATCACGACCACTGCGGTCACGGAAACTGCGTTCACCATTGCGGCGATCACCGCGACGGTCGGAACTGCGAGAGCTGCGTTGACCATCACGACGACGGCCGTCTTTACCGAAAGAGCGTTTTTTACGAACCCGTAAAGGTGCTTCTTCGGTGATATTTACCGGTGTCGTATCCGGTTCTTTAGTCAATAACTTAATAGCGGCCGCTACCAACGTTACGGAATCCAAATCATTCAATAATTCTTCCGCACTGGCACGATATTCTTTAAGGTTTTCCGTATCATCAGCCATATTGATTAAGCTCTGAACGGCTAATTTCTGTTGACCTTCCAATACTTCGCCTAAAGACGGGGCTTTACGACGAGCAATTTTACGTTTAGTCAAACGTTCAATAGCGTGTAAATGTTCCATTTCACGAGGAATAACGAACGTGTTCGCCATCCCTGCTTTACCGGCACGACCGGTACGGCCTACACGGTGAACATAGCTTTCAGGGTCTTGCGGTAAGTCATAGTTATATACATGAGTTACACCGCTGATATCGAGACCACGAGCAGCTACGTCGGTAGCTACCAAGATATCGATAGTCCCTTCACGGAACTGACGAATTACGCTGTCACGTTTCTGCTGGGATAAATCACCATGAATACCTTCAGCCATGTAACCGCGTTTTTTCAAACCTTCCGTTACTTCGTCAACACGGCGTTTCGTACGACCGAATACGATGGCAAGGTCAGGTGCCTGCATGTCGAGTAAGCGACAAAGTAAATCGAACTTCTGACGATCCTGTACTTCGATGTAGTACTGTTCGATTAAGTCCATAGTAACCTGCGTCGGTTTCATGCGAATGAGGCGCGGTTCTTTTAAATAGTTTTCAGCCAAAGTCTGGATGGCCGGCGGCATGGTGGCGGAGAACAATAATGTCTGACGTTGTTCCGGCACGGCTGCCAAAATTTTATTGATGTCATCGATGAAACCCATGTTAAGCATTTCATCCGCTTCATCGAGGACAATTACTTTTACGTTATCAAAATTGATGGATCCGCGTTCCATGTGATCCATTAAACGACCCGGGGTTGCGACGATAATTTGAGGATTTTTGCGCAAGCTGCGGAATTGGCGCTGAATATCCTGACCGCCGTAGATAGGCAAGGCCTGGATATGAGTGTGCTGTGCCATTTTGTTGAGTTCTTCCGCTACTTGAATAGCCAATTCACGGGTTGGCGATAAAATTAAAACCTGTACGGCACGAAGATTTTCATCAACCTGTTCCAATGCAGGAATACCGAAAGCGGCAGTTTTACCGGTACCGGTCTGAGCCTGGCCAATCATGTCTAAGCCGCTCATTGCCACAGGAATTGCTTCCTTCTGAATCGGTGTAGGTTCTTCAAACCCCATATCATTTAAAGCCCGTAAAATGGGCTCGCTAATCTGTAATTCTTCAAATTTTTCAAGCATGAACTATATGAGTCCTCCTTATGTAAATCAATCTTATTTTCGTCTAATTTTCGTCGGCGCATTCTAATATTATATCACAAACAAAAGAAGATAACCAAATCAGAATCCCTATTTTTTCCAATTTGGTTATCTTTATGAAAAACTATCCTATTTTTTCTTACTATATACGATTGTTATATTGTTATTTTCAAACGGCGCCGGTTCATGGCGTTTTTGACGATTTTGGTTGTTGCGCCCGCCTCGATTATCGTTGCGATTGCGCCGGTCATCATTACGGCGGTTATGGCGCTCTCCTTGACGACCATCACGGTTATTAGCCGCATTACGGTCCTGATTGCGTCCGTCACGACGATTATTGCGATTGCGATTTTCACCGCCTTGATTATCGCGGCGATTACCACGATTATCGCGATTGCGATTATTCTGCTGTGAATCATCACCGGCCGCTACGGCAGCCGCGGCTTTTTCTTTATCACGTAACGCCTTCATAGAGAGACCAATACGATTGCGTTTCGGCTCAACGGAAATAATTTCCGCTTCAATGATATCGCCTACAGCCAAGACATCGGACGGATGTTGGTCACGGCGACAGAATTCGCTGCGATGCAAGAGACCGTTAACTTTTAAACCGAAGTCAACGAAGGCGCCGAAATCTACCACATTGTGCACCGTCCCCTTTACAACGGTTCCCACCTTTACATCTTCCAAGCTCATGATGTGTTTACGCGTCATTGGCGCCGGCAAATCTTCACGTGGGTCGCGGCCCGGTTTTGCCAAAGCGTCCAAAATGTCGCGCACCGTCGGCACGCCGGCATCCAATTCTTTGGCAACTGTTTCCGCATCAACCAAGGCCAGCTTCGTATGGAAATCAGCCAGTTTCACTTTATCGTTTAAGTCCGCTAAGTTGTAACCCAAATTCTTAATGATTGTTTCCGCCAACTCATAGGATTCCGGATGAACCGGCGTATTATCGAGCGGATTGTCGCTGTCCTTAATGCGTAAGAACCCGGCACATTGCGTAAAGGCCGCCGGTCCCAAGCGTTTAACTTTTAACAATTCTTTGCGATTGTGAAAAACACCGTTATCTTTACGATAAGTTACGATGTTGTTAGCTACGGCGCCGGAAATCCCTGCCACATGTTCCAAAATGGCCGGCGATGCCGTATTGAGTTCAACCCCCACATGGTTTACTACCGTTTCCACCACTTGGTCCAAAGTTTCACTCAATTGCTTCTGATTAACATCATGCTGGTACTGACCGACCCCGATGGATTTCGGGTCGATTTTAACAGATTCTGCCAACGGATCCTGTACACGACGAGCAATGGACACGGCGCCACGAATGGATACATCAAGATCCGGTAATTCTTCGATTGCCAATTTAGAAGCAGAATAAACGGAAGCCCCCGCTTCATTGGTAATGATATAGTGGCAGTCCAATTGTTCTTCTTCAATCAATTGGGAAACAAATTGTTCTGTTTCATAAGAAGCCGTACCGTTACCGATGGATAACAAAGTAACTTTCCATTTACGAATGCAGGCCGCCATATCTTTCTTAGCCGCTTCCTTACCGCGCTCACCGGATGTCAAATGATAAATGCCTTGGTCGAGCACATTCCCTTGCGCATCAATAACAGCCATTTTACAACCCATGCGATAGCCCGGATCGAGGCCCATAATTACATGGCCCGCCAACGGTGGCTGTAATAAGAGATTGCGAAGGTTGGTCCCGAATACCTTAATAGCCTGTTCATCGGCATTTTCCGTCAACGTCTTGCGAATTTCGCGCTCCATGGCCGGGAAGATAAGGCGTTTATACGCATCGGCCACCGCTATGGCTTTATATTCTTTTAAAGCCGCTACGCCCGTTTCCGGCATAGCCTTTACCATGTATTCGATATATTTTTCATCAGGTGCGGTCAAAGTTACTTTAAGAGCGCCTAATTTTTCACCGCGATTAATAGCCAAAATACGATGGGATGGCAACTGATGAATCGGCTCTTCATAGTCGGCATATTTCAAGAACACTTGACGCACTTCGTCGGTTTCCGCTGTTTCTTCATCCCCTACCATGACGGTTTTAACTTTGCCTTGGCGCCAGATGGCATCACGCAAATACGCACGAAAATCGGCACGGTCACTTACGTCTTCCGCCACAATGTCCATAGCGCCTTGCAAGGCTGCCTCGCTGTCAGGCACTTCTTCCGTTATGAACGGAGCCGTTAAGCTTTCAATCGTGCTCGTCGTATCCTCGGTAGTATCAGCCAGCATTAATTGTGCCAACGACTCTAACCCCCGTTCACGAGCAATGGAGGCACGGGTACGCTTCTTAGGGCGATAGGGCAAATATAAATCTTCCAATTCCTGGAGCTTCATAGCCCCTTCGATAGCCGTGGCCAATTCAGGCGTCATTTTTTCCTGCTCCGTAATGGAACGGACAATTTCTTCACGGCGCTGTTCCAAATTGCGCAAATATTTAATGCGTTCTTCGATTTCACGAAGTTGCTCATCTTTTAATTCCCCCGTTTTTTCCTTACGATAACGGGCGATAAAAGGAACCGTGTTCCCTTCATCCAATAATTCAACGGCCACCTTTACCTGCCAAGGATTAACTCCTAATTCGGCCGCAATATATTGGGACATTTTTTCCAACATGAACTACTCCTTTCGACGATACGTTACAAAACTAAATGGCCATGGATTTTTCTCGTCCACTTCACCGGGAATTGATTCTACCACTTCAAAGGCATTCAAATCAATAGTCGGAAAATATGCATCCCCTTCAAACTCATGCTCGATTTCCGTAACATAGAGAACATCAGCATAAGGCATAAAGGATTCATACATTTGCGCCCCGCCGATGCAATAGGCTACATCGAGCTTAGCCGCTTCCGCCGCGGCCGCTTCCGGTGATGTAAATACGCGCACCCCTTCATAAGGCGGTACATAGTCAGTTTGACGCGTCACTACCCAATGTTCACGATTGGGGAGTAAAAACGGCAACGATTCCAAGGTCTTACGGCCCATGATGATAACATGACCGGTAGTCAGTTTTTTAAAATACTGCAAATCTTTCGGCAAATGCCAAATAAGCTGATTGTCTTTGCCAATCACATTATGCTTCGCCCGTGCCACGATCATCGCTAACATTATACGGCCACCTCCATCGGCAATTTTCCTAAATGCTCATACCCTTCCAGCTTCACATCATCAGCCGTGAAGTCATAAAAGTTTTGTACCTTATCATTAATCCATAAAGACGGTGCCGGTTTAGCTTCGTCTAAGCGAGCGAGTTGTGTCTTCAATGCTTCCACATGATTTTCATAAATGTGAGCGTTGTTGATAATATGGGTAAATTGCCCCGGTTTCAAACCGCTTACGTGAGCAATCATGTAGACGAGGGTGGCATATTGGGTCATATTAAACGGCACGCCGAGGCCCATGTCGCCGCTACGCTGTACGAGCATACAGTTCAAATGGTCACCTTCCACATCCCACAAAGTTTCATAAGCACAAGGTTGCAACGCCATATCCGGTAAATCTTCAATGTTCCACAAAGTTACAATCATGCGGCGGCTCTGCGGATCTTCCTTAATCATGCGGAGCAAATTATCCACCTGCTTGTATTTGGCCAACTGATAGCCGTACGCTTTGCCGATAGTGCCATCTTCACGCATCCATTCATCCCATACGTGAACGCCCATAGCTTGCAGTTCTTTCACATCATTGCTCTGCTTCTGCCAAATCCACAAGAGTTCTTTCACAGCTGTTTTGAACGCCACAAATTTAGTCGTCAAAATAGGGAATTCTTTGCTCAAATCGAATTGCATCATTTGGTGCGGCAATTTATACGTAGGAACGCCGGTACGGTTATTGGCATAATAACCATCCTTCAAAATGCGTTCCACAATCGCTAAGTATTGAGTATCTGCTGAACTCATGATAGTCTCCTTTAATCACTGAATGTACTGATTACTTTTAAAAAGGACAGCCCGAAGCGTTGTAGTTTCGCCTCGCCGATGCCTTTAATCTTATATAAATCCGCCAATGTTTGCGGTCTCATGGACGCCATGTCGATGAGTACCGTGTCGGGAAAAATCAAATACGGCGGCACTTTCAGCTGTTCGCTCAGCGTCTTGCGATGCTGGCGTAAGGCTTCAAATAAATTAGGCTTATTCGAGGCCCGCCGTTTCATGGTCATGCTGTTGCCGGTGCCGTCAAAGTGCGCGGCCCCCGCCCTTTGACGCGGTCCGTCAGGCCGTACTTTTACTAGCTGACGGCGTACTTCGGTCACCTTGGCACTGCCGTCAAGCACTGCTTCGCCGGCCGGCGTAATGCTTAAAATCGGATATTTCCCGGTGGCACAATCGAGATAGCCAAGCGACGTAAATTGACGGATAAGGCCTTTTATTTCACGGTCATCCATATCTTCCAAGCGGCCGAACACGGGCAGTCTGTCATAGCCGTAACGAACAATGCGATCCGTCCGATTACCGGCTACAATGTCCGTAATCATAGCGGCTCCAT
>NZ_HF986179.1:0-2927 GCF_000431435.1 Veillonella sp. CAG:933 | reverse complement strand
CTTCCTTTGTCAAATCGCGCAGCGCGCCTTTGTGTAAGCAAGAGCCGCAATTGTCGCAGCGCGTCCAGTTCACCGTTTCACCAAAGTAGTTAAGCATATACTTACGCAAACAATCCGTCGTAAAACAATAGTTAATCATCTGCTGCAATTTGCTCATTTCAATGCGGCGCCGCTCCGGTTCGTGCACCGATTCATTAATTAAATACTTGTGTATCATCACATCGCGGCCGCTATAGAGGAGCACACATTTTGACGGTGCCCCATCACGGCCCGCACGCCCCGCTTCCTGGTAGTAACTTTCCATGTTGCGGGGCATCTGGTAATGCAGTACATAACGCACATTACTCTTATCAATCCCCATGCCGAACGCACTGGTAGCCACCATGACGCGCACCTTATCGTAAGCATAGCGTTCCTGCTGCATCTTACGGATTTCATCACTGAGGCCTGCATGGTAATAACCGACTTCCACACCTCGTTTAGCCAATTCACCGTACACCGTTTCTACATCTTTACGGGTGGCGCAGTAAATGATACCGTTTGCCGCATCATGGTCCGCCACAAACTGCAGCACATATTGCAATTTATTCTGCGGTTGCACTACTTCAAAGGATAGATTCGGTCGGTCAAAACCGGTCACATGCACCGTGGCATTCGTTAGACCCAAGAGTCGCTTCATATCCGCTTCTACTTCGCGCGTGGCACTGGCTGTAAAGGCCCCGATTACCGGCCGCCGCGGCAGTTGTTCAATGAACGGTGCTATGAGCTGATAAGAAGGTCTGAAGTCATGCCCCCATTGCGATACACAGTGGGCTTCATCGATAATGACCTGATCAATGGGCAGTCCCTTGAGAAAGTTAATAAACCATTCCGAAGCCAATCGTTCCGGCGCCAAGTATAATATTTTAACCCGGCCCGCGCGCAAGGCCCGCATAACGTTAACGGACTCATCCTTATCTTGGGTACTGTTCAAATAAGCTGCGGGAATTTTTTGCATGCGCAAGCCGTCTACCTGGTCTTGCATCAAGGATATTAACGGTGAAAAAACAATGGTCAAGCCTCGTTTTAATATGGCGGGAATCTGAAAACAAATCGACTTCCCCGCACCGGTAGGCATGATGGCGAGCACATCTTTATTGGCCAGTAGCGAAGCTACCGGCACTTCTTGAGCCGGTCGAAACGACGTATAGCCGAAATAATGGGCTAATGCTGCCTCCGCTGCTTTATGTGCCATGTCCGTTCACATCCTTTCTTTCGGGAATTATCACACCATATTATTTTAACATTTTTTGACAAAAAACACACCTACCACTCAATTATTTAATATAGTAGAAACTGTATTTTTATGCTAAAATATAAGAATATATTTATTATGAAAGGGGGGTGCATCCAAGTATGCACGATCAATTCTCCATTATTCTCGCCTTTGCCATCTATCTAGGTGTTATGATGTACATTGGCATTTATTATTATCGCAAGTCACGTAATCTGAGTGATTATATTCTGGGCGGCCGAAAGCTGGGCCCTTGGATAACTTCCATGAGTGCGGAGGCTTCCGATATGAGCGGTTGGATGCTCATGGGCTTACCCGGTTTTGCCTACAGCACCGGGATTTCCGCCATCTGGATTGCCATCGGCCTTGCCGGCGGTACCTGGCTGAACTGGGCCTTCGTATCGAAGCGCCTGCGCAACCATACGGAAGTAGCCAATAACAGTTTAACCATTCCGGATTACTTAAAAAACCGCTTCCGCGATACGACTAAAATCTTACCTATCGTGTCCGCTATTTTCATCATTATATTCTTCCTGATTTACACCTCATCAGGCTTCGTTGCGGGGGGCAAACTCTTTACGACGATTTTCGGACTTGATTATACCGTATCCCTCCTCATTACGGCGGGCGTAGTAATCTTCTATACCTTCCTCGGCGGGTTCTTAGCCGTAAGTTGGACCGATTTTATTCAGGGCACCATGATGTTCTTTGCCATCTTACTCATTCCAATCGCCGCAGCCTTCACGTTAAACGGTCCGATTAATACAGCTCATTTAATCGCTACAGAATTTCCGCAAGGTCTTTCCATTTGGGGGCCTGAAGCCGACACCTATACCTTAGTCATCGGTATCATCTCATCTGTCGCTTGGGGGCTTGGCTATTTTGGTCAACCGCACATCTTGGTTCGTTTCATGGCCATCTCCGATGCCCGTGAACTGAAAAAAGCCACCAATATTGCCATGGTATGGGTTGTTATTTCCCTCATTGCAGCTGTAATGGTTGGTCTTGTAGGTAAAGTATTCCTCAGCACACCACTTGCCGGCGCTGATGTGGAAAAAGTATTCCTCGTAATGAACGAAGAACTCTTCCCGCCATTTGTGGCCGGTCTCGTATGGTCCGCCGTACTGGCAGCCATCATGAGTACTGCTTCCGGGCAGTTATTGGTAACGGCCTCTTCCGTTTCACAGGACTTGTATAAAAACATCGTCGGTCACCGCACCAGCGATCAGGAATTAGTACTTATCAGCCGTATTACGGTACTTGTTATTTCCGCCATTGCCTTGTGGCTTGCCCTCGATCCGAACAGCTACATTTTAACCATGGTCGCCTATGCGTGGGCCGGCTTCGGTGCCGCTTTCGGCCCTGCCATTTTGCTCTCCCTCTTCTGGCGTCGCATGACCTTAAAAGGTTGTGTCGCCGGCATCGTGGTTGGTGGCTTGACTGTACTTATTTGGAAACAGTTCGAGTGGTTCGGTATCTATGAAATCGTGCCGGGCTTCTTGTTCTCCCTCATCGCCATTTATGTGGTAAGCCTTTTGGATAATCCACCTTCTAAAGAAATTACCGATGAATTCGATGAAGCACAACGGATGCATATCGAGTTATAGGACAAAAAGTGTGTTTAGAAAGTGCTGCAAACTTAGATAAATACTGG
>NZ_HF986178.1:0-20956 GCF_000431435.1 Veillonella sp. CAG:933 | reverse complement strand
CAGAGATACTATCAATCTTTGGACCTGGCTGCATAGTCAGTGATATCTTTGAGATAAATGTGTCAACCAATATTGACAATATCAGTACAAAATATTTCTGAGCAAGTAGAAAAACGATATCGCAAACAGCAAGAAAAAATAAATGTGCAGAAAGAATTGTTGAAGTAATGCCGAACAAATAATCCCTAATTTTTTTTGAGAGACCTTTGGGTCTCTTTTTTTATCTTTTTTTCTATCTTTCATATTTAAACTGAAACATTTTAATGACGATTTAGAGAAAGAAAAGGAGAAAATTATGAGTTATCGTTATGTAGAATCTGGAAATGGTGGTTGTGACTTTCTTGCAGTAACTGCAAAAGGAAGAAAAGCAGGATTGCCACGTGGAATGGTAATTTTAATGGGAGAGTTGCATGCTGATATTACACGAAGGAACTATCGTGCATTCTTTGAAGGGATAAATCTTAAAAATCTTAACACATATAGCATTATCACATGGTTAGCAAAAGCACCAGAGCATGGATTTCATCTTTATACAGCGAAACATTGTGATGATCCAAGGATTATGACACATATTCGAAAGCAAAATCCATTAACAACTTTTGGAGTAAATCAATTTGGCGTTTTCATTTCTGAAGATGAAATTCCAGAAAAATATCTGGATGAACAGGGAGATTTTGATATCACTGAAAACGGATGGTTTGTTAGATCCAATGAGGTAGATGTTGAAACTGCATTAAAAAAATTTTTTGGACCATCAGCAGCATTCTTAGATGAAACACAGGAACCTGCTGCCCCTAAAGCCAAAGATAAATCTCAGGATCCCATCGTTCAGTATTTCGTTTCTGTTTACTACAGCTTTGATCCGGAAAATCCGTTGTATGTTTTTGACACAGAAGCAGAAGCAATTGAATTTGTAAAAAATGAATATAAGCACGAGTTAAAAGTTGAACGGGAAGAATTAGGTATGGGATATGATGATGCAGATGATGAATATGGGCTGTTTCCAAAGATCTCAGAAGACGGAACATTTGCTCGTATTGAACAATACAAAAATGGAGAACAAGCATTCATCGAATGGAATGTCACAACATTAAATAATCCACCAAAGAGAAATCAGCCGAAAGAAAAAAGATTGAAAGTGTCTTTGTCAGATGGAATATTGGTGGCACAAAAATCACCTGATACTGAATACCCAGGAATGGAAATTGAATATTATGCAAACGATGAATCATCCGGATTCCCAACTGCAAGAATACTTGCAGAACAAAAGCCAAACGGAGAAAAGAATTTTTATATTTGGGACGATTATAACGAAGATCCTGTTCTAAAAGTTAAATTCTAATTCAAAAGAAGGAGCCTTCGGGCTCTTTTTTTTATCTTTTTTCTCATCTGTCATATTTGAATATATAAAAAAATGACGATGAAGAGAAAGGAAGAAAAATTATGGAATTACAATGGAATTCATCAAAAGTAATTGAAACTCAGGAAACATACAATCAATTGATCTCTTACAGTAAAGAACAGCAATCAGGTTATCCAGTGATCATTGCAAGCCTTTTTTATGAAAAGATAAATGGAGACATGTTCCGCGTTGATCTAAATGTTGCAGGGGAAGGCTGTACAAGCATGAATCAGGAAAATCCATGGATGACTGTTTATCATGTAACATCCAAAGAAGATTTTTCTTTTTTACATCAGATTGCGACAACACAGGATTACGATAATCATAAGTTGTTAGATTTTGAAGTAATTGGGCCGATGATGAGAGAGTATGCTGCATTTTGGAGTTTCTTTACAAAATCAGTCAATACTGATATTTATGCAAAAGTTTTTCGTGGCATTGACCCTTATTTTCAGATTTATGTCAATCAGTATCAGGAAATCCTTGTTTGTAAAAAAACAGAGAATATAAAAAGGGAAATTGATTATTCTGTTTATGACCAAAACTTTCATGAAGTTGACAATGGGACTTATGAGATCGATCCAGATTATGAAGATGGTACGGTTGAGAGTCTTTGCTCTTATATTGAATTTCGAACAGACCGATGCAAGAAATTACAGACATCTTATGCTGAAATATTATCTTTTGTATATGCACTTGAGCAAGTATCATAATTTTCAGGAAGCCGATTACGGCTTCTTTTTTTATCTTTTTTTTATCTTTCATATTTAAGGTGTAACGAAATGACAATGAGAGAAAAGGAGAAAGGAAATGAAACTATTTTTTGTAGACGGAATTGATAAAGTGACTTGGCGTCCAATTGTATTTGCAGTGTGCACTTCAGAAGAAAAAGCAAATGCTGCAAAAGAAGCTCTTGAAAAAAGAGGGTATGGAGCAAAATTAAGGGTTGTTGTATCAAATCTGTTTTTGGATCAGATCAGAATTGGAGAAGAAATCATCAATTTATGAAAAGGAGAAAAATTATGGAATTAACAGTCAAAGATGTATTAAAAATGGAAAATATTATGAATAAAGTAAAGGATGTTGTGTCAAATTCAGTAACGAGCACAGATCATAAGAGCGCAGGAAGTATTCGTCTTACAGAATGCACAATGCCAGAGTTTGAAGGATTCGATATTTGTTATCTGCCAGATAATAAAGAAGAAGCAGGAAGTTATCTTGGAAGCTTTTTTATCGAAAATGCTGATTCTGATAAACCAAAAATGGTATATTATGAAGATGCATATGAGGAAAAAAGGAAGAAAGAGATTCCTTTATATAAAGCAAATGAAAATCCTACTGTTTCTTATGAAAACTATCAGCTGCAATGGATGATGGATCATGGATATTCTTTACAGGATTTAATGAGATCTATGGAAGAATATTTTGCAGAAGGAGATATCAGTGGCGTTAAAACATGTGAGGATTTATTTAATAAATGGCAGAATGAGTATGGATTTCATCATGAACTTTGGGCTTGCAAAGAAGAAGCAATCGATGCTTGGGAATGTGCGAACCATCCGATCAAAAATATAGAAAATTATTGAATATTTTATTTCCTTTCAAGGGGTTCCTTCGGGAGCTCTTTTTTATATATGATTTTTATTTTTTACTTCATCTTTCATATTTATAACGTAATATACAATGACGAATAGAGCAAAAGAAAGAAAAAGAAAGGAGAAAAATTATGAGTGTAAGCACTGTTTTACACCAATTGAAAAAAGAAAAGATCAATGGTATTCATTTTCGTAATGCAAGAGATGGAAGAATTTTAAGATCATATCAAAGTGTAGATGAAGTTGAAACTTCCGAATTTTATCAGAAAGATACACCGGGATATCTACTTGCATATGGTCATGCGATCATTGATATTATGTAGTCAAAGTTTTTATTTAAAAAAGGAGAAAATTTTATGTCAAAGAAAGAATTCACAAAATACCCACATCATACTGATCCATATGCAAAGCATCGTATCACAGATGAAGAATTGTATTTTTTGCGAGAACTACAGAAAGAAATGAACACCCAACATACTGACATGTTGACTTATCCACGTATCTGGGTTATTCAAGAACCAATCAAAAATTATCTCGACAATGTTGAGACTGATCTCAGAAATGATCCGGATGCAGTAGAATATCTGAGCCAAATCGCTGATGGAGCAGATTTATGCATTGATTGTATCAATATGACGACTCCGCAGCAATTATACCGTACAATTCAAAACATCATTAAAAATGATCATCTTGAAGAACAATATCAAGTTGAATTGATCCATGATTATAGAGTTTTAATTCATGGAAGAAATACTCTTGGAGAAAATGGAGAAATTGTATGGAATACATCATTAGATAAAATTGAAAGAAACGGAATGCTTACAATCGTAGAATGGGTCATGGAATATACACATCATCATGCAGAATTAAGATACTACACAAAAGAATTATATCAGCGCCCAGGGATCTTTTTCTTAACTTACAAAGATGGCGTACGTTATCTGCAAAAATACGCGGATAAGTATGATAAGGATGTAAAGCTAATTGAAACGTCTCCAATGGATTTATTTACAGATTGCAGTCCAGAGATTAAAAAATTGTTTGATATCTTACATACAGTTGATTTCAGCAAAAGAAATCGAAAGATTTATATTTCTGGAAAAATTTCTGGGACAGATGATTATCTGGAACGATTTGCAGTTGCAGAAAAAGAACTCTCAGAACAGGGATATGAAGTTGTAAATCCTGCATATGAGGGAACAAAATTAAAAGATGCTTCCTATGAAGATTATATGGAATTATCTTTTCAATTATTAAAGGACTGCGACATCATTTATATGCTAAAAGGATGGAAAACAAGTCCAGGTGCAAATCAAGAGTATGGCTATGCATTAGCAAAAGATATGGAAATTCAATTTGAGAAATAAAGGAGAAAGATTACTATGGGACAGTGTTATAGTGTTGGTTTGAAAATTAAAGTTAAACATAATTCAGAAGAAAAGGCGGCAGAAGCATTAAGATTACATATGCTGCAGGATGACAAAACAGAGTACAATTTTGAAGAGTTTGCTGATTTTGGAGTCGGGACAGAAAAACTGGATGATCTCATCAGAAACTGCCTTGCTGGATGGAAATCAAGCCCTTATTGCATGGAAGAAGTTTCTGGCTGGAAAAAATATCATAATGATTTTGATGCTAGCTATGGATGGGACACAGTTATGAAAGAGATGCTTGAAACACTTACCCCATTTTTGGAAGATCAATCTAAGATTGATATTTATTCAGATGGCTACAGTATCCATGGACTTGTAGAAAATGGGAAATGCAATTGGATTTATAATTAAAAAAAGGAGAAAGTTCATGGAAATCATTTATCGTGCGGACGATGGTACAGAATTTAGAAATCAAACAGATTGCTTGTTACATGAGCGTATGTCGAATTTGAGCCACAATAAAGTTATAAATGTAAAAATAGCTTTTTTTGATGTAACAAAAAAATTGGCCAAGAAATATTACAATGAAGATTTGGACGAATCCGATTTTTCAATCTTAGATTTCATGAAATACGTAGAATTGATAGTGTATGATAATTATTCAAAAAATTTTGGAAAATTAAATCGGCTAAAATCTGAAATGGAAGGTATCATTCATAAATCGAAACATTCAGATATGATTATGCGTCAATTTGACTTTGACAAAGCAAGAAGAAAAGCTGAAATACGTCACAATTTTGCAGATGTATTATCAAAATATGAGGGTGATGAGATCGCTAAAAAACTTGAATTTACACTTTGGACAAGTGATTTATGCGAATTAGCAAAATTACATAAAGCAGATTGTTATCGCACTCAAATTGAAGATTTATTGACAACAGATAACTATCATGAGCTATGTGCTAGGTTCGTAAAAGGAGATTACTATATATACGCAGAACAAGACTGAGTTTCAAAAGGAGAAAAGTTATGAAAATATTGGAATGTGCGAATCCAAAGAATGCCTGTCAGTTGACATATGAGCAAATCGAAGAAGCTGCAATAAAGAGTATCAATATCAAAGGGTTTGAATGTTTTTTTGTTAATCTTGGACAAAATATAGGATATTCTATGTTAGTATTCAAAAACAAAAGATATATTTATCACGCAAATGAATATCAACGATATGGACATTATGATATTACAGATGATGATCAACTTTTTACTCTGTATGTCAAAGAATTAAACGATGGGCTTTTTACAGACGAAGAAATGAAAGAAATGTCATATACTCGCGATGAATATGTGCAAAAAAAATATTTCTTAGAGAATTATTTTATCTTACAATTTCATTATCTTCCAACATGGTATGAATCAACTAGATTTAAAGAAATGTATCAGATGCTAAAAATACAGTTTCCATACCGATGTGATGTTTGTCGTTGCTATGTAGATTCACAAGAGATTGTTGATCAGGCGAATAAGTACAAGGAAAATCTTGAAAAATCATTGAAAAATATGGAGAACAATCATAAACTTCTTCGACGCATTATCTCAGAGAAAATTCAGAAGAAAGATATGATCAAATTCATGAGTCCGATTATGCTTTTATCTTCTATTGGAATAGATTATCATGACCTGACAGAAGATGAGAAAAAGATTGTGCATGAAGAATTAAGGAAAATTGGAGTTGATTGGAAAGATTGTTAAATTCAAAAGGAGACCATTTGGTCTCTTTTTTATATATAACTTTTGTTTTTCCATTCATATCTCATATTTAAAGTGTAATTTAATGACGATGAGAGAAAAAAGAAAAGGAGAAAAATTCATGAATAAAATGAATTCAAAACAAAGAATAATCATGGAATCAGACGCAATTAATTTAGAACAACTTGAATATAAAATCCATCAGCAAGCACTTTTTGACATTGATCAATCAGAATATGAAGCTCACATTCGTAATCTATTTGGTCGGCCTGTCCTTGATTTTGCAAAAACGCTCGTAATAAATCTTCCAGGATCGTGTTTTGCAAATTGTCCTTACTGTATTGACAAAGATTTAAGAAAAAATACCATAAGTTGTGACGATTTTCTTAAAACATGTGAGGCAGTCCTGATGGAAAAACATAATTTTAATGAAGTTTCTATTACAGGTGGTAGTCTTCCGTCTAACAAATTTAATAAATTAATAGATATTATACAAAAGTATTGTCCAAATGCGAAAATTACGTGGAATACAAACGGAGCAAAAGTAGATGATTCATACAATGTATCACATATTAAGTATATTAATCTACATCGGAATTCAGCAAATGATAAAATCAATAAAGAATTATTTTGTACTGATACAGATATTATATCAATTGAAAAATTCAAACTTTTTGCTGGGGATAAGCTTTGTTTGCGAGTGACTGTTGATAAAGATTTTGATATAGATGAGTACGTAAAATATAACACTCCAATGTATCTTAATCGTATGTTGCCAGGTACTTTTGAAACAGAAGAAACATTTAATAAAGTGAGAAAAGCCCTTAATATTACAGAATGCACAGATGTGCGTCGAAGAAATCATTATATAAATGGACGATATAAAAATATTCCTGTTAGATTATGTGTCGGAGATCATCTTGCCCAACATGTGTCTGGTAGATATCCAGCATGGCTTAATGTTGTCATCATACATCGTAGCGGAGTTGTTGCTGGATCTTGGTATGAGAATGATAAGTTTTTATATAAAGATGAGAAAATTTGCAAAAATAAGTGAATTCTTAGAAAAAAATATTAATTCAAAGAGAGACCATTTGGTCTCTTTTTTTATATATGAAATTTATCTTTTGCTTTATATCTCATATTTAAAATATAATTTAATGACGATTAAGAGAAAAAGTAAAGGAGAAAAATTATGGATTTATCAAAATTAGTAGAAGAAGTAATGGATTTATCAACAAAACAGCCAGATGGAGTCAAATTCCGTGATGCTGATACAATCTTAGCTGATCTTATCGAAGAATGTAATTTTCAGGTAACTGGGATTGCTGATGAACTTTTAAGATTGTACTTAGAAGCAGAAAATAAGGAAGACTTCAAATCATTATTTTTCTTTATGACAGAAAAAAATTTTGAAGATTATCTGTTAGAGAGCAAAAAAGTAATGGAAGAAAATATTGCGAAAGCAGAACCCAGGATCATTCAAGTATATCTTTTGGATTCTGATGACGCAAAAGAGTCAATCATCTTTCAAACGGATGCTCCCAAGGCAGCAATCAAAGACTGGGTAAAGACAGAACATGATTCTATCTCTTTCAATTACCCATTCCATCATATGGTGATGGGGTTATTAAATGAGGGATATATGGTTAAGCTGTTGTATGATCGATACTCATCAAAATGTAGTGATGTCAAATTAATTGATCAGTATTCTTGCGAAGAGGTATATCATGTGGGTTATAGCATCGGAAATCTATTACATCATGTAACAGCTTTTACTAGTTTGTATCGCAATGCTTCTGGTGTTCCACATATTGACTTGACTGATTCTATGGAAATTAGTAATTTAAGAAAAATTGCACACGAATTAGGAATCCGTTTTATCAAAGGGAATCAATTCTGTTTTTCAAAGAAAAAGGCTCATCTTTGTGATCTTGATACTACAGATGTAGAAAGGATTGCAAGACAGGAAAGATATGTTGTAATAGATGGAATAATGGAAGACACAAAAGAAGAGTGTTATGTTTTAACAAAAAAGGATTTATTATAAAATTTCATAATGAGAAAATTGCAGATCAAAGAAGAGGTGTAACTGCCTCTTTTTTTTTGTAACAAAAAAAAGACCTGATACAAACGATCAGATCTCTTTATCGAAAGTAATGCCGCCATTACTTAGTGCTCTTAAGAGCTTCCATGCAAATATAATATCGTGTTAGACAAACTTTGTTAATTTTCTTATATATGATTTTCAAAAAAGAAAATTTCTCTCATATTTATATTAGACAGAATATTTGGAAAAGGAGATTATGCAACATGAATAACATATTTGAAAATATTGATACGATTTGTTTTACTGGTCCAAGACCTGCAAAGCTATATGGATATACAAAGAAAGAAGAATATCAGAAGATCGTAGATCATGTAAAAGAAGTGATTCGTGGTTTTGCAAAATTTGGTATTAAAAATTATATCACTGGCGGAGCTCAGGGATTTGACCAATTGGCTTTCTGGGCAGTAAATAGTTTGAAAAAAGAATATGATATTCAAAATATTGTATACATTCCATTTCAGGGACAGGAACGATTATGGAAGAAAACAGGAATGTTTGGTCAGAAAGACTATCAGAAAATGCTTGCTTTGGCAGATCAAGTGCTCAATGTATCAGAAGCACGAAACCTAGATATGACAAAAGAAAAAGCAGAGATCAATGCTATGTTAATCCGAAATGAAATGATGGTTGATAGCAGTCAGATGGTAATTGGATTTTTCCCATTTTCAAAGGATTATAAGAAAGAAAAAGGCGGAACCGCAAGCTGCTTAAGATATGCAGATGGAAAGATTCATATTTGTCAGATTGACCCCAAAACTTTTGAAATTCAGATGGTTTATTGTAAAGGAGACGAAATCTCATGAATCCTAGAAACTGTTCTAATAGAAAAAGCAGTATAAGACCTAAGAAAGAAAATGCAAATGACAAACTGCTGAAATGGATCAAATATTTTGAAAATATGACAAATAATGAGAAAGGAGAAAATAAAGTATATGGCAGATTAAAAGGAGAGGGAAACAAGAGATGAAACATACAATGAGAAGTGCTTTCAAACGATGGTGTGTCTTACATAAAGAAAATCATGTTCGGATCCCTAATTGGTTCCGACATTATATCAGAAAAAATACTCAATGGGGATATATTGTGATCGATGAAGATGAGGATTATTACTGCAACAAATGCGAAATGGATTACGAGCAAAGAAGGCAATACAAGGGATATTACACCATTGAAATTTCTGATGAAGAGCTGTTGGAGTTGCAGCGAGTTGAATGGATTAAGTAAGGAGAAAAAATATGTACAAAGCAGAAGGAATATTCTTGTTCGCACATGGCGAAAACGGAGAATTATATATGAAAAAACTGAATATTGTAGACTTGGCTATAACATATCGTGGAAAACCAGAGGAAATACAAAAACTTTATACTTATGACATTAACGAAGACGATCTGATCGATGGAAAAGAGTTTTTGCACAATGTTCGAAATAAATGGATCACAAATCGTGATGGTATTTTGCGTCACGTCTTTGTGGACGGTTTTGAAAGTAATCTTGGAATTTTTAATAATGATTTTTATCAGGGCGAATTTTTAGTTACAGAAGATTGTTTCGAAGAACTTTGTGAAAGGCATGATATTAAGGTGCATTGGTCAAAAGCAAGGAGGATAATCATATGAAATATAAATCAAAAGGATCGTTTCTATTTGCCTATGGAAACCATGGAGAATTGTATACAAGAGAATTAGCTGTAGAAACACTTGCCAGATTACATCATGTAACGCCAGAAGATAGGCAAGAGTTATGTTATACCTATAATATTGATGAGAAAGATTTGATTGATGGTAAAAAATTTTTAGAAAATGTCCGAAACAAATTTATCACAAATCATAATGGTACTTTATCACATATTTTTGTAGATGGATTTGAAAGCAATCTTGGACTGATGAGTTCTGATTTCTGTCAGGGGGATTTTTTACTTACAGAAAATCTTTTTGAGGAACTTTGTGAAGAGTATAATATTAAGGTCCATTGGAAAAATTCAATTAATGAAAAATTAGATACTCATATAACATATCAGGCAAAAGGAAGATTCCTTTTTGCTTGTGGAGAAAATGGAGAATTATATCATGTAAAACCAGAAGGTATGCAAAAATCAAATAACTGCGATATTGATAAGGAAGATTTATTTGATGGAAAAGAATTTTTGGAAGATGTTCGAAGTAAATGTATCATTGATTATGATGGATCATTAGGACGTATTTTTATAAATGGATACGAAAGTAATCTTGGGTTAGCAAGTACTGATTTTTGTCAGGGTGAATTTCTGGTAATGGAAGACGTATTTGAGAAGTTTTGTGAGGAATATGACATTAAGGTAGACTTTGCAGGAAGATAAGAAAGGAAAAAATATGAAAGATAATTATATGAGAAGGATTGATGATCTTGGAAGAATCTGTATACCGAAAGGAATCTTATCCAAAATGTTTTCCAAAGATGAGTACTTTGAAGGCTATCCGATAAATATGTTTCTGGAAGATAATCGCAATATCATCATTTGCAAAAATAAACCGGCAGCACGATTTTGTGAATGGAAATACAATACAAACCTACAGCAAGCTGAAAGTAACTGCGATAACATAAGCATTGATCAAAAAACTTTTGAAAAATTAATATATTGTCCATTTTGCGGAAAAGAAATAAAGAGAAAAGACATGTAATTGCTTGCTAGAAACAAAAACATCAGTTATCATATTCTAAAACAGTCATATTTAAAATATAGATGATCTGACGAAAGGAGAAAACAAAATGAATACATTCGAAGTCAGAAAAGAGATCAAAAATGATCTTCGGAAAGTCCTGATCCTTTGTAAGATTCCTTATAAATTTCAGGATAATATTTTAGAATCGCCGATCACACAGGAAATGTTTGAAGATTACGTTTCTCGTGCTGAATGTGAAAAGAAAAGTCGAGAAACAGGAATGACTTATGTTTCACAAAAAGAAGCGGAAAATGATGCATACATGGCTGTATTTCTTCATACAAGGAAAGAAAAAAGTTATTGCATCATGTAAATGAGTAAATTATTTCAGGACTGAACTGGCTTTGAATTTCTGGCCGGTTCTTTTTTTATCCTTATTTTTATAAGGAAGAGAGGAGTTATTTATGACTGTGAAAGAAGTGATCGACCAGATCCATGACAATGAATTATATTTTGACATCCACGAAGCAAAAGGACACGCAATTAAAGAACATGCTATTTCAAGAGAAGCATTAATTCCAAAAATGTTGTCTATGCATCGTCCTGCCCCTGGTAATATTAAGATGGCAACAAGGTTTTTATCCAAAGAAAATGCATTATATTGGATCAGAAGAACGGTTGCTGAGAATTATCAAGAGATCAAAAACTGGATCAAACAAGATGTAGAAGCATATATTGAGTTAAGTATTTCTTCTGAACTTATCACAGGAGAAGGAATTGCATTTCATACGGATTGGAAAAACATTTTTTCTGTGCATAGCGTTGTTGTAGTGCTGCACAGAGATCGTAATAATCTGTTTTATGTAAAGACTGCTTATCCGATTGCTGGATTTGATGATGTTGATGATATTTTAGATGCGATGGAAGAATATAATTCATAAGGAGGGAGAGCTTCGGCTCTCTTTTTTTTTATATATGAAAAACTGTTTCTTTAAAATACTTCATATTTAAATTGAAAAAAATAAGTTTGAAAGGATATAACCATGACACAAGATATAGAAAAAATTGCAGAAATCAAAGAAAAAGCAAAGATTGAAAATTCCATAAAAATTGCAGAACGATTGCTCAAAAATGGACTTGTGACGCCAATGTTTATCTCGGATTGCACAAATCTTAGTATTCCAGATATCCAAGTATTGGATAATCTGCTTCGTTCTGATCATTATACAAAGAAGGATATTGATACGCTTATTGATAACATTTATAAAACAAAAAGTCATGATATTTATAAAATCAATCCATATCATCTGATGGAATATGCGGAAAACACTGGATGGATAAGTATTAAGAGAAAAAGACTAGATGTTGCTGTTTTCCAGAAAACTGTAATCAATGGTGATATTGAAAATAGATATCAGATTAATATCCCTTTAGATAAAGATCTTTTGGATTATCGAAGTTCACTGCAGGCTGCAATTTTGGTAATTGTGAAAGCTGATAATTGTACCGAAGAAGATCTTTATCAAAATATTTCATCTACGCATAATCAGTATGCTAATAGTAAGAAAGACGAAAATACACGAAGGGACGCTGATAAATTGAAAACTACTGATGATTACAACTGGCATTCATATGGATATATCGATAGTTATCCAGTGAAATATCGTGCAGAAAAAAGTGGCGAAATTTATATGGTACTTTCTTGTATGGATGGAAATATCTCAACTGTGTATCATCATCCAGATATTACTTATCGGAAAATTCAAAATGGACAGGATGGTAAATTTTATGACGAGGATCTAAAAGTCGCATTTTATAAATTACAAAGCGAATATTACTATCATTTGTCAAAAGAAATAGAGTTTGAAGTAGAATCTAAGCATTTTGAAAATACAAAAAATCTTTAAGAGAGTCCTTCGACTCTCCTTTTTTTATCTTTTCTCTCATCTCTCATACTTAATACGTAAACAAATAATGACGATTAGAGTAAAGGAGAACTAAATATGAATTTTGAAGAAATTAATTTTGAAGACTTTGAAGATGTAGATTTTGAATCTGAATATAATGATGATTTTGAATTTACAGAAGAAGGAGAAAAAGTTGTACAGGAATTTATAAACGAATGTCAGATTAAACAGAAAAAACTGTTAAATGCTGAATCAGATGCTGTAAAACTGCCAACAAAAGAAGCCATTTTGAAAGATATCGATCAGACGGTCATCGTCAGAGAAAATCCAGAATATGTTTCCGATTGGAATGTGACAAAAGATTACAGTATGCAGATCAAATTACTGTACAGAAAACATTTTGTGAAAGCTTATAGTTTCTTATGATGAAGGGAGAAAATATGTATCAATTGACAAAAGAAGGTGAAAAAAATGTCTCTGAATTTGTTGAGGAATGCCGTAAAAGATATAAGAAGATTTCAGAATACTATCGAGCATTAAGCGGGCATTACGCTGATTGTGTTGATCATGTAGAATTACCAACAAGAGAAATAATTCTACATGAAATCAATTCTGGAGAAAGATTTCTTGAAGACGTTTGGCATGTTGGAGACAAGTATTACATGAGCGATTGGTGTCTTTCTAAGAAGCATAGTATATATGTCTCTTTGGAACTGAAATATGGAACAGATTTTATAGAAGTACTCTCGTAAAAGAGATAGGGGCTGTGTGAGCCAGCCTCAGTTGGTACGGACAGCGAGGTGTTTTTTTGAAACATTTCGTCAGAGATGGGTAACTGTCACGACTACTGGAAACCCATTCCATAGGAATTATGTACCGCATGGGAGGGGTAGTTCATAAGGAGACTAACTATGGAATACCAATTAACCAAAAAGGGAAAAGAGAAAGTAATATCTTTTATCAAATATTGTAAAGAAACGCGGGAGATTCTGTTAAAGGAATCTTCCATTCTTGATGATGAGACAATACTTCCTGATGAAGAAGCGATTGTTTCAGATATCTCACTATTTATTGATAAAAATGGCGAATATCTTAATAGCTGGGGAATCACAGACTATGCGAATTCTAACCCTTTGTGTTTAAAAGAAAATATTGATTTTGTTAAAAATGAATAAGGAGAAAAATATGAAACAGATATCAAAATACAGAGAAATTAGAAACAATTTTGTTGATGAAGAAGATCATAAAGTTTACATTGATGCTTGGAAAACAAAAAATCCTAATGAGGAAGGATCTGTAATTGCTAAGATTGATCTTGCAACATATGAAGTTGAATATCTTGATGAAAGAGCAAAAAGGGATCCTTATGCTCAGGAAATGATCAGAGAAACCATTTCTGATTTAAAACAATTTAATTAGTCAAAAAATAAAGGAGAAAAATTATGTTCGATTTTGTATGGAACTTAAACGAGAACGAATTTGAAAACTTCAAAGAAAAACAGCGGATCTATAAAGAAAGTAATTACGATGGGGGATGGATTGGAAACGTTCGATGTGGTTTATTATGCTTCGATATTATTGATTTTGATACATTCCTTCATTTTGATCTATATGTAGGTGGCGTTGACACAGGATATGGATATAGTGATCGTCTTAAAGATCAACCAGATTATCCATATGACTTCTGTAGTACTCATTCATTACATATTGAGGATTCGTTTACAGATGTAACGATTGAAGAATTTAAAGTTGATATGGAGCACCGTATTGTAGCACATTTACTTGAAGTAAAAGGCTATTTCACAGATCGATATCCAATACGATATATCGATCTAATCGAAAAAGCAAACAAAGAATTACTTCCATGGTAGAAAAGGAGAAAATATGATGAAAGCATTATTAATCCATACAGATGGATACACGATTGATGTCGTAGGACAATACGACAGCGTAGAAGAAGCTAGTAGAAATCTTTATTTGGAATACGAGAAAATGTGTTCTCAAGAGATTTATCCAGAATGGCAGCAACAATCACATTGTGATTACGAAGATGCGATTCTATATCTCAATGGAGAAGAAGTACATGTCTGGCAGGTTGTAACTGCTTAGTTGGGAAGGAGAAGAATTATGATCAAAGATTGGGAATTAAAAATTACAGAAAATGAAACAAAACTGGTTATTCAAGATGGAGCAGTCATGAATAATGATATTCTGAGTCTTGCAAGACACCTTGTAATGAAATATCATCTTAACGCATTATCAATTTATGATAAGAATAATGAGAAACTTTTCAATTATAAATTAGAGGAAGATCTGCAATGTGACAATACACAAATGAAGCCTTTTAAAAAAGTCACAGATTCAAATATTTCATATTTTTTAAAAAAAGCAGAAGATTTGATCCATGAATCAGGATATGTTGATCAATTGTATGGCATCGATTTTGTATTTGACGTACCAAAACGACAAGGTAATTTTGCAGATTGCCTGCTGTGCATTGATTTTCTTGATATAGATGAAGAAACAGAACATCCTAGTGAATTGTATCAGTTTGATCTTATGGAATTAAAATGGGTAAAGAAAAATAGAAAGGGGTTTGTATCATGAGAACAAAGATGCTTTATATCGCAGATGATGGTATATCATTTGAAAGCGAAATTGAATGCAGAGTGCATGAGCGTAAAGTTAAGCAAGAAATTTTGCAGAATATGAAAGATTTGGATCTTTATCTTTGGAAAAAATATTTTCCTGAAAGTGAAATAAATGCGGAGCCTGAATTATATCAGGCTTCCATGTGGTTACAAACGGATATTGCAGAAATTATGGTAAGTTTTCCTGAAAGTAAAGATGAAATCATTTCTACGATTAAAGCTAATCCATATGGAGACAAAATTCTGCAAGATTATCTGAATTTCGATAAATTGAAAAGAAGAGTTGAAATCAGAAAGGATTTTTTAACTGCATTAAAATCTGTGAAAAGAGGTTCTGAGTTATCGGGACTGCTGGAGTGGTCATTTTCAAATAAGGATCTGACAGAACTTGCAAAATTGCATAAAGCAAATAAATGCAGAAGGAAGATTGAGGATTTACTTACGGATTGTAATTTTCACTATGAGTGCTCCAAATTTCATGATAAAGATTATACGGAATTTTTGAATTAAATTTTAAAAGGGAGAAAAATTATGAACCAAAGAATTAAATGGATCGTTGCGATCAGCAATACATATAATTGCAATATTACATTATTGCATCTAACAGCTACGGTAGAAGAGGCAAAGCAATATCTGATGAATTGTATTGAACGTGATAAGGAAGATTCTTTTGAGATGTGCACCGAATGCACAGAAAATATCGATGATATCGATGTTGATGAATATCCAAAATCTCATGTGATCACAGAGTTGTGCGCCCACGCTTGTTTTGATACATATCGCATAGAATACAGCGTGCAGCCAGTAGACATGATTCAAGAGGTAACAGCGTTAGATTTTATTTAAAAGGAGAAAGACTATGAGACTACTTTTCTTAAATATAACACCTGAAATGGATTGTTGCGGAGTTTTAATTTGTAAAAATGATGACGTAACAATGGAAATGATTCAAGAAAGGATCGATGATCTTAAGATTGCTGCTGAAGAAGCAGATGAGGAATGGTATGTTCTTGAGATCATTGAGAGCCTTCCAAAAGAATGGGAAATTACATTGAAACCGATAAAAGATAACGTTTATATTTAAAGAAGGAGAAAACTGTGAATTAAAATGTTTATAAGGCTGTTGTTAAAGAGACATATACAAAATATGTTGATATTTATGCAGAATCCACTGAAGAAGCTGAAGCAAAGCTTGATGCGACGGTAGAGAATGATCATAATTTTCTACCATCAGCGTCTACTACAGATTCTAAATATGAATTAACTACAGAAATTATGTAAAACAGGAGAAAACTATGATCAAAGTAAAGTCAGTAATAATTGAAGAATTAGAAAATGCAGGTTGCAATAACGGGAATTATCCCATGGTAGCCGTACACACAACAAACGGAGATTATCATGGATTAACCTGTAACTGTCACAAGGGATGTGCAAATACCTGGGATGTTTTTAACATCGAAGGTAAAGAGTTTTCAGATGAAGAAGAACTTCTTGAATATCTTGAATATTAGTTAACTCAAAACACATATGATACTTTTTTGAAAGAGGCCTTAACTGGTCTCTTTTTTTATATGTGATTTTTTGCTTTCTAGATTTTCTTTCATATTTAAAATAAAAGGAGTAATACACGAAGATGTCAATATACTTGATTTTTGAATTCATCCAGATTTCTTTTACAATTTGTTTGATCATATGTGAAATTATCGAATATAGAGAACGTCAAATACTAGTAAATAATCTATCCAAAACAAAAAATCCTATTGTAAGGAAATGCATGAATGAGGGATATAAGAAACTAGAAAACTGTTTATATAATTTAAAATCATTTTATGGAATTTCATCCGGCATTTGTTTTTTTATATTTATCTCTCCGCTTGTTATCAACGATATTAATGAATCAAATTTATTTTATCGCAGATTTATAATAATTTCATTCATGATAGGATTTTATATCTGTTCTCTGCGTTATGTAATACAAGATTTACTCTCATATTTAAAATGAAAAAAAGAAAGAGAAAGGGGAAATAAACTATGGATACTTTGGATTTTATATTTTTGTACATGGGAATTGTGGGATTCATTCTTTCTATCGTTAGTGAAATCATAATTAAAATAGATGATATCATGACTGATAAAAAGATAGACCGTTACTTTAATTCGATTGGTGTTAGCGGAAGTAAAAAATGGAATCATCCTGTTTATAATCGACTGCAAGAGGATCATTATATTTTGGAAGCAAGCTTGGACAAAACTAAATTCTTTTTTTATCTCTGTGAAGTAATAGGACTACAGTTAAGTGTAGTGAAAGCAGGCTTTTATCCGATGGATTTGATAGCTTCCATCATAATCATTGGATATTTGGAAATAGTAGTTGTTTTAATCGCCGTTGTCCACTTCAGTATTTTTCATGATTCTTATGAAGACCATTTGGAATATCATGAAGAATTACAAAAAAGAAAGAATAATCCCAATTCTGACGATAATCTAGAACATAACAAAAAGAAAAAACCGAAAAAGAGACCTAAAAAGAAAAACCAAAATTCAAAGAAGAAAAACAAAAAGAAAAAGATAGAAAGGAGAAAAAGAAATGAGCTATACCAACCTATATGGCATTAAATCCGATTTTACAGCAGTGGAGTTAAAACAATACAAAAATTCTTGGTTGTTTCTGCCACAGATTTACAAAATCCTTGGAGAAAAATATTTAAATGAAAAAGATACATATAAAGTACTGTTCACTTCAAAGAATCTGGATAAATTAGAACGCAATGTTTCAAAATCTAAAAGAACAGAAGATCGCGTTTTGTGGCTGCTTGTAAACCAACAGATATTTTTTACAAAAGATAAAACATTTATTGCTGATTGCATTCAAAAGTTTTTTATGGAAGATGTTAGATATTATCATCCAGATAATATGGACCTAATTGAATGGCATGATAAGATTCGAAAAGATATTTCTGCATTAGATGAGAAAAAATATCCATACTTTATATTCAATGCCACCTCTGTAACAGATTCCGTTTATAATATGTTTTTCCGGTTTAATGATGATACACTTGAAGACATTCCGATTTCTTTAAAAGAAAAAGATGAAGATATCGTAGATTTTGTATACATTGAAAATGGAAAGATTAAAAAGCTCATTTCAAATTTGGAAATTTAATTTCTTATATATGAAAATTATGATTCATTTAAAATCTCATATTTATATTGATACTTTTTTAAAGACGAAAGGAGAATATAAACATGGGAAAATTAAGTACTTTTATTATCAATGGAGCACCAATGAGTGGAAAGGACACATTTGTACGTCAGCTACAGAAAGAATTTCCTGATCAGGTTGTAAATTTTTCTACCATTGATTCAGTCAAAGAGCTATATAAAGTCGCTGGATGGAATGGTAAAAAAGATGCTGAGTCACGAAAAGTATTATCTGATATGAAAGATTATCTGACAAAGAAATTTGATCTGCCATTCTTAGAGGTCCAGAGCAAAATTTCTGAAACATTGAAAACAGCCTCTAATTCTGAAAAAGATATGATGCTTTTTATTCATGTAAGAGAACCTCAGGAGATTGACAGACTCAAAAAAGCTCATCCAGACATCGTAACGATTCAGGTTGTTCGTAATTGTATCAAAGATCTTCCTGCAAGCAATCATGCAGATGCTAATATCAATGATTATCAATATGATATTACGGTATATAATAATGAAACGGTCAAAGATCTACGAAATCGTGCATTAGTTCTTGCAGCAGAGCATGGATTAAAAAAAGCAGAACCAAAAAAGGTTTCCATCGAATTTGAAGTTCCAGAAGGAATGAATGAAAAAGAATTTGAACAGATGATGAAATATGCCAGTCATATGTTGGTCATGCCACCAAGTACCCCATTAGATATTATCTTAAAAAATTTACATTAATTTTCAGTAAAAAGACTCAGCATATCGTTGGGTCTTTTTGTAGTTATTAAAACTTCTAACACTCATATTTGCTTTGTAGACAGTTGACGATAGGAGAAATTAAATTTCTTCGATATTCATAGCAGAAATATTTCTGCGAAGGGAGAAAACATGATGAAAGAAGCTAGATATGATAAGATTGAAAATTATTTTACAGAAGAAACTAGAAAACATTGCAATCGTGTAACACACTATGTAGAACTACTCACAAAACAATTGAACATATTGGGGATTGATCAGAAAACTATACTTGCAGCAGCACAAATCCATGATATTGGAAAGTTTTATATTCCTGACAACATATTAGACGCCCCAAGACCTTTAACTCGATTAGAGCGTGAAGTTATTGATATGCATGCTTACTATGGATATGAAGCTTGCAAAGAATTAAATTATGGAACAGAAGAAGTTAAAGAGTTAGTTTTATTACATCACGGAATGAATAAATATCGCAAATTAAAGGATGATCAGATCGGAAACTTTGCAAAAAAATATTATCCAATCTTGATCGCAGCAGATATGTATGATGCATTAACAAGTGACCGTGTTTATCGAAAGGCATTAGATCGTGAGACAGCATTAAAAATTATCGCTGAACATTCAGAAGTTTATCACTGGGTATTTTCTGCATTAGAAGAGGTTACAAAGGGAGAGAATTTATGAGAAAGCCAATGTCCCCATGTTACAAATGTGAGTTTCATTCAAGTACTTGTCATGCGAATTGTGGATTTTATCAAAAATTTCATAATGATTTAGAAGAATGGAATGCTATCATTCGAAATGGGAAAAAACAATTATATAGCACAAGATATGTAAAATATGTGCGAAAAATTGCTGGAGAAGTTTAAGAGAGCGTCATGCTCTCTTTTTTTATATGTGATTTTTTCTTTTTAAAGAATCTCTCATATTTGTATTGAAAGCAATCTTAATTTTGTAGCAGAAGGGAAAAACTATGAGTACGAAAATATATAATGCATATAGATTAAAAGGAGATTACGATCTCATTTCGTTAAATGAATTTTGTGATGATCTTCGGAAAGAAGTGACAAAGATTAGTGAACAAATGGCTCTCGACTGGGCAGCTAATAAGACTTTGTACTACTACAACTTCAAAAAGCTTCATGGTTCTCAGGTTGTGCAGAACATGATAAAGGAAACGAAAAATTCCAAAGAAATGCATGAGATATGGAAATTGGTGGATGTAGATAAATGGGATAGTCTGTATTGGAATATCTCCGATATGGCTTTTGGACGGAATCTTCAAAATCAGAGAAAAAGGGAGACCATTCAGTGGGATAGTCTGTATTGGAATATCTCCGATATGGCTTTGGAACGGAATCTTCAAAATCAGAGAAAAAGGGAGATCATTCAAATCTTTCCATTGCAGGATAAAATTCTTGTCATGTTTTTTGGAAGTAAGGATATTCAGAACTATTTGGAAAATACAGGACATTTCGATGACTATCATTACCAAAATCAATGTGAGAAACCAGATGCGATTTCTGAGGAAGAATGGAATAGACGATGCATAGATTGGAGAAAGGCAATCGGTCCAGATTATGTTCCATGTAAG